>NZ_JAWHOP010000003.1:148922-158282 GCF_032586995.1 Pseudomonas syringae group sp. J248-6
ACGCAGAGCGTCACGAAATGCATGCCAACGCGGAGCATTGGCACGATGGTGCTCTGACGATTATCGTTCCGCACGCTCCAGCGTGGGAATGCCGTTCTGGACGCTCTGCGTCCGCTCTTGAATGCGTGCCTAACGCGCTTTGGCGCTGCTTTTGCCACTGGCGCGCAGGATGTCGTTCCAGCGGCGGACCAGGTAGTTGTGTTCGTTCATGACGGAGTTCCAAACCGCGATGTGGCCCATGCGTTCCTCGTAGGAACCGCCGTCGCGGATCTCTCCGGCGTCGATCAGTGGCAGGCCGTCGCTGCCGAGCAGTTGCTCGCGGGCAGGTAGACCGGCGTACCAGTAATCCCATTCAGCGGCGCTCAGATGATCACGACTGCGCGCCGGATTGCCGATGTAATACCCCTGCCGTGCCATTACTGCGCCCGGCCAGCCGGACAGCCACCAGTTCAGGTAGGCGTAAGCTGCATCCAGCACCGGGCCTTTGGCGTGGCGTGATAACGACAGCCCGCCGAACCAGCCGCGATAACCCTCTTTGGGCACTGCGACGCGGTACTTCACACCCGCGCGGTGCAACCTGACCAGGGTCGGTGACCAGAGGCTCTGAATGTCGATGGTCGGGCTGAGCATCAGTTCGGCGGCTTCTTCGTCATCTGACCAGAACGCGCCAAAATGCCCTTGCTGCTGTTTACGCACCAGCACGTCGGCCAGCACGTCGATTTCTTCGATGCTCATGTTGCCGATGTCCTTGAACGCCGCCAGCCCCGCGCCCTGCACGGCCAATGCGGCATCCAGAGCGCCGATGGCAGCATCGCTCTGCAAGGCGATGCGCCCACCCCACACAGGGTCGAGCAGCCAGCCCCAGCTTTCGTCAGCAGGGCTCAGCCCATCCGGCAAACGCTCGGGGCGATAGGCAAAACTGTCGGCGTTGTGGGTCAGCGGCAACATGCTGATGCGCTCAGTCACCGTACTGCCCAGGCTGCCATCATGCTGCACGAACAAACGTTCACTGGGCACACTGCCGCTGCCCGGTTGGTCGGTGGGTCTCAGTCGCCCCTGTTTGGGCAGGTCATTGATTTCATGCCAAAGCGCGATGCGCCGCGTGTCGATGGGTTGAATGGCCCGCGCAGGCCAGACGAAATCAACGTTATGAAACCACTGATCGTAAAGGTCGTAGCTGTCGGGCTGCATGACCGCGATGCGTTGCGCGGTCTGCACGTCATGGATCTGATAGATCAGCTTGATGCCCAGCTCCTGCTCGGCCCGCTCACGCAAGGACTCCAGCAAGGTCACGGACGTACCCAGCACACGCAAGGTAATGGTCATGCCACAGACTCGCTGAGTGATGGCGCGAAGCTGCTGGAAAACACTTCGAATGAACGACGCAGCAACTCGGGATCAAGACCGCGCAGGATGAACACCAGCCGGGAAGTACGATCCTCTCCTGGCCAGGCTGCAAGATGCACCGGTGCATGCAGGCAATGCTGCACACCATGAATCACGATGGGAGCCTGGTTGTCGTTCACGTTGAGCAGTCCTTTGACACGGAGGATTCGTTCACCGTGGCATCTTAACAGCATCGACAGCCACACCCCGAAACCGACCCAGTCCAGAGGCCGCTCGAACGTCAGGCAACAGACCTGCGCATCACCATGTCGCGCGGAAGTCGACAGCACCCGATGCAGTTGCCAGCGCGTCACTTCAGCGGCCGGTTCGTCGCTGCGCATGCCCTCGCCCAGCAACAGTTGATCACCACTGTGGATCTGCGCCGTATCCCGCAGCGGCGCAGAGAAATTCAGCGCTTGCAGGCGCTGACGAAGCGCGTCCAGTGCGGGCTGATAGACCAGATCGGTCTTGCTCAACAACAGCCGGTCCGCCGCCGCGATCTGAGCCAGCCATTCCGGATGCAGACGCTCTTGCAGCGTCGCGTGACAGGCGTCCACCAGCGTGACGATCAGGCCGATATGAAAACGCCCGCGCAGTTGCGGATCATTGCTCAGCGTGGTGAGAATCGGGGCCGGATCCGCCAGGCCGGTGGTCTCCAGAATCACCCGGCGAAACGCTGGAATCTCGCCACGATTACGCCGCTCCAGCAGGCCGAGCAACGCATCTTTCAGTTCCCCCCTGACGGTGCAGCAGACACAACCGCTGGGCAGCAGAACGGTATCCGGGGCAACCTCTTCAACCAGCAGATGATCGATACCGACATCGCCGAATTCGTTGATCAATAGCGCAGTTTCGCCCATGTCTTCATCGGCCAGCAGGCGTTTGAGCAACGTGGTCTTGCCGCTGCCGAGAAAGCCGGTAATCACATTGAGAGCAATGCTCATGAGGACCTCTGCAGGTGGTCGAGCAAACGGGAATCCAGCGGGTCGAGCGGGCGACCAATCAGTAACTCGGCTTTCTGCCAGAGCTGCTCCAGGCCGGTCGCCAGTTCCTGCTTGCCGGTAGCCCCCAGCAGAAGGTAGGAAACGCCCTGAAAGTCCTCGACCTTGAGACGAAACGGCGCCACGACCTTGTTGATCGCAGCAATACGCCGCAAACGCTCACGCCGCCGGGGCAGCTCGGCAGCCAGCGGGTCGCTCCAGTGCACGTCTTCGCCCAACAGCCCGCACAATCCACACATCAGGTGTTCTCCAGCAGTTTGCTCATGGCATGACGTCGCCTGAATTGGGGCCAAGCGTCTGGCCGACGAACAGGTTGCCACCCGGCTCGCTGGCCAGCAGCACAGCCACCGGCGCAACTTCCTCGGCCAGACCGAAACGTCCCAGCGGCAACTCGGCGGCCTTGGCGGTTTTCCACGCGCTGCTGATCCCGGCAACCAGCGGTGTTTCGATAGGACCGGGAGCGATGGCGTTGACCAGCACGTTGTCCTTGGCGACTTCCAGCGCCAGGGATTTGCTGAAGCCGATCACCCCGGCCTTGGCGGCGGCGTAATGGGTCAATTCGGCACCGCCCTTGATACCCAGTTGCGAAGCGACATTGATGATGCGCCCCCAACGCTGGGCAATCATGTGCGGCAAGGCGCGCTGGCTGGCCACGAATACGCTGGTCAGGTCGACGCGCAGCATGTCGTTCCACATCTCGATGCTCAGGTCGACGCAACGTGCCTGGGTCAGCATGCCAGCGTTATTGACCAGAATGTCGATGCCGCCGAAATGCTCGACGCAGGCATCGACACTGGCCTGCGCACCCTCGACGCTGCCGACGTCGGCCACGCATTCCTGCACCTGCGCGCCGAGCTGACGGCAGTGTTCGGCAACCTTGGCCAGATTGACCGGATCACGGTCGCCCAGCACCAGATGCGCACCTTCACTCGCGTAGGCACGTGCGATGGCGGCACCAATGCCGCTGCCTGCACCGGTGATCACCGCACGTTTTTGTTTGAGTTGTTGCATGGGTCGGGTTCCTTGGTTGAGTTTGCGCGATCTAACCCGGCCAGCGCACGGTCAGGCCACCGTCGATCACGATGCTTTGCCCGGTCAGGTAACTGGCTTCATCGCTGCACAGAAAACGCACCAGCGCAGCGACTTCATCCGCTCTACCGACACGGCCCAGCGGGATGGCTTTGGCTGCCTGCGCCAGACCCTCAGGGCCCAGCGAGTTCTTGCTGTCCAGCGACTGTGGCGTTTCGATCAAACCGGGAATCACCGCATTGCAGCGGATGCCCTTGGGCGCCAGTTCCACCGCCAGCGAGCGACACAACCCTGGCACACCCGCCTTGGCGGCGGCGTAATGGGAATGGTCCTGCCAGCCGTAGACACCACCGGCAATCGAGGAGATCGCCACCAGCGAACCGCCCTCGTCCATATGCCGGGCGGCGGCGCGAAAAGTACGCATCACGCCGGTCAGGTCAACGTCGAGCATCTCGTCCCAGCGTTCGTCGGTCATTTCCAGCAAGGGCGCACGACGCAACAATCCGGCATTGGCCACTGCGTAATCGATTCGGCCATAGGCCTTGATCGCTGCCGCAGCCAGATCATCGACCGACTCGGTGCTGGTCACGTCCAGCGGCAACATCAGGCATTCGCCACCCGCCGCCTCCACCAGCCTGCGGGTTTCATTCGGGTCATGCGGGTCAGCCGGATAGAACCCGCCTGCCACCGCCACACCGTGCCGGGCAAAAGCCACTGCCAGCGCTTGGCCGATGCCGCTGGCGGCACCGGTTACTACTGCAACTTTACGAATCATGTGTTGCTCCTCATTTCACGGTTTCAGGTCGCACATGCCTGGCCGCAAACATCAGTGCACCCGACAGGAAGCAAGGCAGCGCGCCGAAATACAGCGCCGAGGTCTGCCAGTCTCCGCCTGCACTCAATACCGACGTGGCACCGAAGCCTGCGACCACGGCACCGAGCGGGCCCATGGCGTGAATGATTGCGCCGCCCGTTGCACGAATGCTGGTCGGGAAGCTTTCGCTGATGAAGAACAAGGCCGCCGAGTAAGGGCCGATCAGAAAGAACAGGCCAAGGCTGTACAAGCCAACGACCGTCACCATGTTGCTCGGCCCGTAGAGCATGCCGGCGAACGCCAGACCACCCAGCATCCAGCCAAGACCGATCACGTTACGACGACCGATGCGGTCCCCCATCCAGCCGTGACACAGGTAACCGCAATAACCCACCAGGTTGGACAGCACCAGAATGATCAGCGAGTTCTCGAACGAGATGTGGTGAACGCTGACGATCACCGTTGTGCCCAGCACGCTGAACACCTGAATAGCCGCCCAGTTGAGCAGGATCGCAGCACCGATCACCAGCGTGGCGCGGCATGAAGAACCACGGAAGGCAGCACCGATCCCCGCTTTGCTGTGCTCGTCGTAATCGACCCCGTAGGTTTGCGCCACAGCCTGTGCCTGGCTCACGTCGCCCTTCTTGCGCAGTTGGGTGATGCGTTGATGGATCTGGAACTGCGGGCTCTCTTTGAGCTTGCGCGCCATGATCGCGATGACGATGGCCGGAATGGCCGCGAACACGAAGCAACCCTGCCAACCAATGATCGGCAGCAGCACAGCGGTCAGCCCTGCTGCGATCAAAGCGCCGACCGGCCATCCGCCCTGCACCAGGCTGTAGATGAAGCCACGGCGCTTGGCCAGACGCGGGTCGTCGGATGCCGCGTAGATTTCGCTCAGGTAGGTCGCGTTGACCGTTTCTTCGGCATAACCCAGACCGCCCAGCGAACGAATCAGGATCAGCGGCGATTTGCCCCATGATCCGCCGATGGCCGTGAGCGCCGAGCAGATCGCCGAACCGCTCACGGTGAAAATGATACCCACGCGCCGTCCCAGGCGATCTACCAGCGGACCGATGGCCAGCGCCACCACCGCCGTGCCGACCGCGACCCAGGTCGCGATTTCGGCCTGTTCGACCTCACTCCAGCTGAAATGCCGACCGATTTCCGGTAACAGCGTGCCAAACAGAATGAAGTCATATACCGCAAACACCCACGCGAAAAACGCAATCCATGTGGCGAACCGTACTTGCTCCGGAGTCAATTGCTCAGGTTTCCAGCCGGTCAGGTCGAGCTTGTTGTAAATGGACATGAGTGACGCCTCGGACAGGGCAATGTATCAACGGGTACGGGGGTTACGACGCACGAAGTCGTCGGCAATCTCGTCGAAAGTGACGAACTTGACGCCTGCATGGCTTTGAATGTGCTCGATCAAGCGCTCCAGCATCAGCAGCACTTGCGGGCGACCAGACACGTCCGGGTGAATGGTCATGGTGAATACGGCGTGTTCATGCTCGCGATAGACCCAGTCGAACTGGTCGCGCCACATCTCTTCCAGGTGCCGGGGGTTGACGAAACCGTGGCTGTTCGGTGCCTTCTTGATGAACATCATTGGCGGCAGGTCGTCCAGGTACCAGTTGGCCGGAATTTCCACCAGATCGGTTTCTTCACCGCGCACCAGAGGTTTCATCCAGGTGTCCGGGTGCTGGCTGTAGTCGATTTTGGTCCACTTGTCGCCCACACGAACGTAGTAAGGATGAAAGTCGTTGTGCATCAGGCTGTGGTCGTACTTGATGCCCTTCTTGAGCAGCAGCTCGTTGGTGACGTTGCTGAATTCCCACCAGGGTGCGACGTAGCCGGTCGGGCGCTTGCCGGTCATTTGCGTGATCAGGTCGATGGATTTATCGAGGACGATCTCTTCCTGCTCCGGGGTCATGGCAATCGGGTTTTCATGGCTGTAGCCATGCACGCCGATTTCATGCCCGGCGTCTGCCACGGCCTTCATCTGCTCGGGAAACGTCTCCATGGAGTGGCCCGGAATGAACCAGGTAGTGCGCAGACCATAACGCTCGAACAGCTTGAGCAGACGCGGCGCGCCGACTTCCCCGGCAAACAGCCCGCGAGAAATATCGTCCGGCGAATCTTCGCCGCCATAGGAGCCCAACCAGCCCGCTACCGCATCCACATCCACACCAAACGCACACAGAATTTCTTTGGCCATCTTTGTTCTCCCACGGGTTAATCAGAACGGCTTCGCGATGTACCGCACGCGGGCCGGTTTTAAATTCACAGGTTGTTCAAGGGGCTGCGATCAGTGCTTCCACGGCCAGCGCTGCGCGCAGCAACCGTGCGTCTTCCCCCGCAGGGGCGCTAAGCAACACTGCGGTGGGCAGGCCCGAGGCATCACAGCCGCTGGGCAGTGACACGCCGGGCATGTTCAGCAGGCTGCCCGGCATGGTCAGGCGCAGCGTGGCGAGGTTGGTTTGAATGAACAGATCTTCGTCGCTCAACAACTGCGCGAGCGGCGGCGCAACGTGAGCAACGGTCGGGGTGATCAGCAGCGCACCATCGAGTTCGAGGGTCAATTGTTCCTGCAAGCGTTCGCGCGCGGCGTACAGATTGACCAGCAGGCTGGCGGGCATATGCCGTGCCGCCTCCAGGCGCTTGCGCACTCTGGGGTCGAGCTGGCTGGCGGCGTCGCTGTCGAGCAACGACTGATGCAGCGCGAATGCTTCGGCAGCGCCAAGCCAGCCCTTCTGCTGAATCAACTGCAAGGTGGCCTGAAATGCCTGACAGGGGCGCACGTCAACAAAAGCACCGTGGTCATGCAGGATGCCGATGACACGAAACAGGTTGTCACGAACCGCAGGCTCGACACGCGGGTCTTCCAGCATGGCCTTGTCGACCAGAAACCGCTGGGTGGCCACACTGCGAGGCAGCAATGACGAAGGCTTGCTGCGCGCACACAGCAGGTCATCGATCACCAGCGCATCACGCACGCTGCGGGTCAGCGGACCGACACTGTCCAGTGTCAGCGCCAGCGGGAACACACCGTCGCGACTGTAGCGGCGGCTGGTGCTGCGAAACCCTACAAGACCGTTAAGCGCGGCCGGAATACGAATCGAACCTGCGGTATCGGTGCCCATGGCAATCGGCACAATCCCGGCAGCCACTGCAACTGCCGAACCTGAAGAAGAGCCGCCGGGAATGCGCGGCGTGCGGTCGCTCATCGGGTTGACCGGCGTACCAAAATGCGGGTTCAGGCCCAGCCCGGAATAAGCGAATTCGCTGAGGTTGGTCTTACCCAGACTGACCATCCCGGAGCGCGCCAGCAGCCCGACGCTCGGCGCATCCAGCAGTGCCGGCGAAAGGTTGTTGCGCAAGGCGGCACCGGCCGTTGTCACGCAACCAGCCACGTCGAACAGATCCTTCCAGGCAATCGGCACCCCATCGAACGGGCTCAGTGGCTGCCCGTGTTTCCAGCGGGCAGTGCTGGCTTCGGCTTCCCTGTAGGCACGTTCGACACTCATGGAAATGAATACATGGTCAACCTGAGCTGCCTGCTGCAGGGCCTTGTCCAGAACCTGCAGCGGGTCACTGCGCCCCTGAGCGAAGTCCTCAGCCATTGCGCAGGCATCACGAGTAACGCTGTGACTTCCTGTATCGATCATGGGCATCGGACCTTTAAAATGTACTTATTAGTAAAATGTACATTTAACAAAGGCAGATTCCATGCCAATCTGTGCTAACAGGCTTTCGGCCGCGCCATAGATCAGGTCCCTTCGGGCGGGAACCGCCGTGCTAGAACTCTCTCTGCAAATGACTCAATCCGTTGTGGCAATGCTTGAGCCGAACACCAGAGCTTCATAAAGAAATAATGTATCTTTTACAAAAGGTACATTTCAGTGCAAAAAAGTAACGGTGGCCCCATGAGCGAGCATCAGTACGTGGCCCAGGGTGACAACGGCGCATCTGTGCGAGAATTGCCCGTCAACCGCCAGAAGTGTATGAAACCGATGTCAGAAGAGGACACGCGCACCGCGTCGCGTTACGCCACGATCCGTGAGGTGTTGCGTAACGCAATCGTCTCGGGTGCGGCTGCCAATGGACTGGTGCTGCTTGAAGCACCGTTGGCAGAACTGTTCGGCACCAGCCGGGTGCCGGTGCGCAAGGCGCTCAATCTGCTGCATGAAGAAGGCTTGATCAGCCGCTTCGATGGCCGGGGTTATCTGGTCAATCCTGACGCCGGGGAAGTCGAGCCGTTGCGGTTGAGCCTGAGCCACAAGCAGTTTGGGCTGGACAGCAGCGAAGAGCTGGTCGACACCCGCCCACTCGGCGAACGAATTCATGACGAGATCGGCGCGGCGCTGTCGGCCTGTATCGCCTTTGGTCATTATCGGCTGGATGAACAAAACGCCGCGCAGCATTACGGCGTCAGCCGCGCGGTGGTTCGCGAGGCGCTGATGCGTTTGCGTGATCGCGGCCTGGTGGAGAAAGAGCCCTACTCACAGTGGCTGGCAGGGCCGCTGACGGCACGGGAAATCACCGAAGACTACGAACTGCGCGCCTGCCTTGAGCCTGAAGCCCTGCGCCAGACCGCGCCGCAATTGAGTCGCGAAACCCTGGAAGCCATGTTGGCCAGAGTCATTCAGGCGCAAAACGCCGAACAGTGCAGCCTGGAGGAGATAGAGCGCCTTGAGGACGACCTGCATCAGCAGTGTCTGGGCGGGCTGCAAAACCGCAAGATAGCCACCCTGATCAGTCAGGCGCAGAGCCCGATGATCATCAACCGGATTTTCTACCGGTTGCTGGACATTGGCGCGGATGAAGCGATGCTGGCCGAGCACCGGCTGATCATTGAGTTATTGCTGCACGGTGCTTTCGACGCCGCGGCCTTGAACCTCAAGGAACACCTGCAACGCGCCCGGCAGCGCATGCTCCAGCGCCTGAAAGTGCTGTCGGTGCTGCCGGAGCAGGAAGTGCCGGGGTACCTGACGCGACTGAGCTGAGGCGGGGCTGGAAGATTCATTGCACACGCTCCAGTGGGAACGCTGTTCTGGATGCTCTGCGTCCAATCCTGAGCGCGCGGTGCGGCGACGATTTGTGACGCGGAGCGTCACCAACGGCATG
>NZ_JAWHOP010000003.1:158382-386379 GCF_032586995.1 Pseudomonas syringae group sp. J248-6
CGCGGAGCGTCACCAACGGCATGCCAACGCGGAGCATTGGCACGATAGTGTTCTCGCGTAAGTGCTCTCCCTGAAGACTATCGTTCCGCACGCTCCAGCGTGGGAATGCCGTTCTGGACGCTCTGCGTCCGATCCTGGACGCGGAGCATTGGCACGATAGTCAGAGTGCATTTAAAGGCTACGAATTACTTGCCAACCACGTCGCCACGCATTGGCGCCAACCGGGCTATCAAACGGTTCTGGACCGGAACCGGAACGTTTTCGGTGTCCATCGCTGCGATCAGGTTTTCAACCAGCGCGTTGAAGTCGCTGGGGGTAAGGTTCTGGCCCTTGTGCGACTCGGCCATGCTGTCACCGGTGTAGCGGCACGGGCCGCCCGCTTCGACGCAGAACTGCTCGACCAGTTTGTCGCGCAGACGCACGATGTCGACTTTCTTGAAGTGCTCGACAATCCGGTCATCCTTGGCCACGTTCATGAGCATGCCTTCGACGATGCGCTGGATGCCGGCACGCTGGCCAAGGTCTCGATACAGACTGTCATCCTTGG
The DNA here is from genome assembly GCF_032586995.1 of Pseudomonas syringae group sp. J248-6. Lineage (NCBI taxonomy): Bacteria > Pseudomonadati > Pseudomonadota > Gammaproteobacteria > Pseudomonadales > Pseudomonadaceae > Pseudomonas > Pseudomonas syringae group sp. J248-6. The sequence goes on from NZ_JAWHOP010000003.1 coordinate 158,930, forward strand.
GGGGCTGTTGCTGTTGGGCGCAACCGGCCAGTACCGTCAGCATCAGACAGATCAGCAAGCGTCTCATCAGAAACTCCCCTGCACAGACAGATAAGTGCCGTTCTGGTTATCCAGCGTGGCGATTTCGCCCAGACGGGCGTAGGCCAATACAACGGACAAGTGCTTGTTGGGGAAATAACCGAGAAACACATCTGCCCAGTCGCTTTCTCCAGCAAACGAAAGGTTATCCGGCTTTTCGCGATATTCGACGCCCAGCGCCCAGCGCGGATTGAACAGCACCGCTACCGAGCCCTCCTTGAGCAGACTGCGGCTGTCACGCCGGTCCCCGCCAAACCCGAGCAGGCCGGTTTCGTTGGCGCGGCTGTAACGCATGCCACCGTTGACCACGACGTTGTAGCCAAACGCCGCGCCCATGAACAGCCGACTGGCCGTCAGATACCCTTCGACATCCGAATCACGCTTGGCACCCACCAGACTCGGGATCAGGAAATCGTTCTGATGCTTGTACTGCACGCCCAGCGAAACCTGCGGCAGGCTTTCATAGATCAGGTCGCCGAACAGGCGCACTTTGACGCCGAACACGTCCTGACTGAGGTTGTCGTCCGGCAGACTGAGCCTGTGCTGCAGGTTGCTGATATCGAAACGTTGGTGAGCATAGGAAAACTCGACGCGGTTGCCATAGGCGACGGCGAGGCCTGCCACATCAAGGTTGTAGTCGGGCAGATTGACGTGCGTGGCGAAGGCTGTCGCGCCCCACTCGCCCTGCTCGCTGTAACCGGTGATCACTGCCCATGGAGTGATACCGCCACCGGCGCTGCCTTCAATGCTGGTCGCGCCGCCCGTGGCAATCAGCCGGCCGTTGTCGCCCAGCGCGAGCGTCGGGACAACCCCTGCCACGCCCGCCAACAGATAACCCAACAGTAATGATGTCTTGTAGGACATGGATTAATTCACCATAAGACTGGGTGATGCCTGATACGTAGCAATCCATGCCTCGAATGCTGACGCTGTCAGCGGCCGACTGATCAGGTAACCCTGGGCCGTATCGCAATGCCACCGCCGGAGCAGGTCCAGACTGTGTTGGTACTCGACACCCTCTGCCACCACCTTGAGTCCGAGGTTGTGGCTCATTTCAATGGTCGACCGCACGATCACCGCGTCTTCGCTGGTTTCATCCAGGTTGCGCACGAACGACTGGTCGATTTTCAACTCCTGCACCGGCAAACGCTTCAAGTGGGCCAGTGACGAGTAACCGGTGCCGAAGTCATCGACCGACAGGCTGATGCCGCAGTCGCGTAGACGGTGCAGGACCACCAGGGCTTTCTCCGGCTCGCTCATGACCGCGCTCTCGGTTATCTCGAATACCAGTTGTTCGGCAGGCACCGCGTATTGCTTGAGCAGTTTCATGACGTAGCCGGCCAGATCGTCGCCCAGCAGGTCGTCGGCGGAAATGTTGACCGATACCTGCAGCACCAGACCGCGCTGGCGCCATTCGGCCAGCTGACGCATTGCTTCTTCGATAACCCAGTTGGTCAGCAGGTTAATACTACCGGTGCGCTCGGCCAGGACGATGAATTCGGCTGGCGAAACATTGCCAAAGCGCGGGTGAGTCCAGCGCAGCAGGGCTTCCGCCTGACGAACATAGCCCTGACGGATATCCAGTTTGGGTTGGTAATGGAGCATCAGCTCGCCATTCTGCGGAGCCTTGCGCAGGTCGCGGATCAGACATATCTGACGCTGGTGAGCGAGGTCACGTCCGTCCTGGTAGATCTGCAGGCGACCGGGAATGAACGCTGCATCCTTGCGTGCAATCGCCGCACGGTTGACCAGTTCCTGAGCCGAATCACCGTGTTCCGGATAAACCGTGATGCCTATACAGCACTCAAGCATCAGATCATGGTTGTCGATACGTTGCGGCTCGCTGAGCAAACGCTGCACGGCATCGGCCATGCCCACCGCGCCGTCACTGGCAGTGTTGTCCAGCAACAGCAAGAACTCGTTGGCACTCAGCCGTGCCACCGTGTCGCCAGACCGCAAATTGCCCTGCAAACGCTGCCCCAACTGGCGTAACAGTTGCTCAACGCCTTCGGCACCCGCACTTTCGTTGATCGTGGCCAGGTTCTCGATGCCCAGGTACAGCAAGGCGACCGTGCGATTTGCCGCAATCAAACTGCCAAGACGTTCCATCACCAACGCTCGATTGGGCAGGCCGGTCAGGTTGTCGTGCAGAGCGTTGTGAGCCAACTGCCCTTCGCGCACGGCGATGCCCTGTTGCATGGTGTTGATCGCGTCGGCGAGCATGCCCAATTCGTCACTGCGCACCAGGGTTACCGGCGTTTTATAGTCGCCATCGCCAATACGTTTGGCCGCAATAGCCAGCTCCTGCACAGGCAGCGACACGCTGCGGGCCAGCGCCAGCGTACCAAGCAGCGACGCCAGCAATGCGATCATGGAAATCCAGAAAATCTTTTCATCCAGCGGCGCAAACGCTTGATAGGCCTTGTCCAGCGGGCTTTGCAGGAGCGCGATCACTTGTCCGCCGTCGCCATTGCTGCTTTTGGCAAGCATCAGCGTCTGGCTGAGGAAGTTAAGGTTCGCTTGCTCGGTCAGCAGCATCTGCCCTTCTGAAGAACTGCGCATCAGCTCGACCAGCCCCGCGTGCATGGCTGGCGGCTGGGTACTGATCAAATCACCGGACTGACCGTTTTCCACCGTGAGAAACGACACTTCCAGCCCACTGAGAGAACGCAGCTCTTCGGCAATGCCACTGTCGATGGTGAAGCCCATCACCACGCGGCCTATCGGCAGCGGCGCAAGCACGGTACTTTCCACCAGCAAATGAGGTATTCCGCCCCCCGGAATAATAAGCACTGACTGACCAGCACGCTTGGCGTTGCGCAGCGCCTGGTCATAGACAAACCTGGACCCCTCCGGCACTTCTTTCTCGGTACTGGCAACCACCACGCCATCCATGCCCAGCAGGAACATATCGCTGGCATTGATGCGTTTGCCATGATTGAGCAGTACCGATCGAATGGTCGATGAGTCGGCACTCGCTACAGCATCACGAAACCCGAAGTCGGCCGCCAGCAGTTGCACGGCATCACGCAGGCGCTTGCCACGCAGATCAATCAACCGCTCGAACACGCGGCTACCCACTTCCAGTTGCGCCTGAGCCTGGGTGCGCACCGCGTCGCCGGTCGCAACCTTGACCGCGAGAAAAACTGCGGCCACGACAATCAGCAACAGGGCAATCAGAACCCCGGCGATGCGCGCCTGAAAGCTGGCTTTAAATTTCATTCATGTGCGGCCTTGTGAAAAGCGTCGCCGAAACCACCGGGGGCCGGCTTGCCGGGTTTGTCCTCGGCTTTCACTTCGACCGCGAGGTTGAAACGCTGGGTGAGGCCCGATGCGGGCACATCGAATTCACCGCCCGATACAGGCTGCATGTCTTCAATTTGCGGATGCCAGAGCGTGGCAGCGTAATGTCCGGCTGGCACCTGATCCAGTTTGAGCAGGCCATTGCTGTCCGTTACGCCGAACCAGGGTTCGTCCGTGACATAGATGTAGCCGACCATCCAGTCATGGATGTTGCAGCCCAGCACTACCACACCAGGCTTGTCGAACAACAGCGGTTCCGAGGGGGTGCCTTCGTAAAGTCGCAACTCGAAACGCTTGGCCGGGGAAAAGGAATAAACCTGATGGCGGATGTTGTCGCTGTTGGGAAACTTGACCTGCGTGCCGGTATGTACAGCCAGCACATGGGGGGCAAACTCCTGGTCGCGCTGGTCCATGGCAGCCTTGAGCACAGCGGGCGACGGATCAGCCGGGCCTTTGAGCGTCACGACTGCATCTGCAAGGGGCTTGCCCTGCTTGTCGAGTACCTGTGCGGTAAAGGCAGAAGCCGATGCATTAGCAGCCGATGCCATCCATAGTCCAGCCAGTAATGCCGAAATAAATACGTTGGTCATACCTGATTCAACCCATAACGGCAGCGCCGTAAATGAAATAAGCCAGCGCTGGCCAGCACGGACTGGACCAACAACTAATAAATGACGGTTTTGCAACCGCTTTACAGACTATCGACCAAGACTATTGAAACCTGAGGGCTGCTGCCCCATCTAAGAAGCATGTTCAACTTCTCAGGTGCCCCATGAGCGACCAGCAGACAGACTCGCCAGATTTGCCCGATGACGCAGACGAGCACGACGTGTCTCTGAGCTCCGACAGCACCTCGCTTGCCTTGCCCGGCCAGAACCTGCCCGACAAGGTTTACATCATCCCAATCCACAACCGTCCGTTCTTTCCGGCGCAGGTCTTGCCGGTTATCGTCAACGAAGAACCGTGGGCCGAAACGCTGGAACTGGTCAGCAAGTCCGAGCACCATTCGCTGGCGTTGTTCTTCATGGACACCCCTCAGGAAGACCCGCGCCACTTCAAGACCGATGCGCTTCCCGAATATGGCACTCTGGTCAAGGTTCACCACGCCAGCCGCGAAAATGGCCGGTTGCAGTTCGTGGCGCAGGGCTTGAGCCGTGTGCGCATTCGTACCTGGCTCAAGCATCACCGTCCGCCTTATCTGGTGGAAGTTGAATACCCGCAACAACCCAACGATCCGACCGACGAGGTAAAGGCTTACGGCATGGCCTTGATCAACGCGATCAAGGAGCTGCTGCCGCTCAACCCGCTGTACAGCGAAGAACTGAAGAATTACCTCAACCGCTTCAGCCCCAATGATCCTTCACCGCTCACCGACTTCGCTGCCGCCCTCACCTCGGCCACCGGCGTCGAGCTGCAAGAGGTACTCGACTGCGTGCCGATGCTCAGGCGCATGGAGAAAGTCCTGCCGATGCTGCGCAAGGAGGTCGAGGTCGCCCGCCTGCAGAAGGAAATCTCTGCCGAGGTCAACCGCAAGATCGGCGAGCATCAGCGTCAGTTCTTCCTCAAGGAGCAGCTCAAGGTCATTCAGCAGGAGCTGGGGCTGAGCAAGGACGACCGCAGTGCAGACATCGAACAGTTCGAGCAGCGACTGGAAGGCAAGACCCTGCCACCGCAGGCGCGCAAGAAATTCGACGAAGAAATAGGCAAGCTCAAGGTGCTGGAAACCGGCTCGCCGGAATACGCCGTGACGCGCAATTATCTGGACTGGACCAGTTCGTTGCCGTGGGGTGTCTACGGCGAAGACAAGCTGGACCTCAAGCACGCGCGTAAAGTGCTCGATCAACACCATGCCGGCCTGGATGACATCAAGGCGCGCATTCTCGAGTTTCTTGCGGTGGGTGCCTATAAAGGCGAGATCAGCGGCTCGATTGTCCTGCTGGTGGGTCCACCGGGGGTCGGCAAGACCAGCGTCGGGCGCTCGATTGCCGAGTCGCTGGGGCGACCGTTCTATCGCCTGAGCGTGGGCGGCATGCGCGATGAGGCCGAAATCAAGGGCCACCGCCGCACCTACATCGGCGCACAGCCAGGCAAACTGGTGCAGGCCCTGAAAGATGTAGAAGTCATGAACCCGGTCATCATGCTCGATGAAATCGACAAGATGGGCCAGAGCTACCAAGGCGACCCAGCGTCTGCGCTGCTGGAAACCCTGGACCCGGAACAGAACGTCGAATTCCTCGATCACTACCTGGACCTGCGTCTGGACCTCTCCAAGGTTCTGTTCGTATGCACCGCCAACACTCTGGACTCAATTCCCGGCCCGCTCCTTGACCGCATGGAAGTGATCCGCCTGTCCGGCTATATCACTGAAGAGAAGCTTGCGATTGCAAAACGCCACCTGTGGCCCAAGCAACTGGAGAAAGCCGGTGTTGCCAAAAACAAGCTGAGCATCAGCGACAGCGCCCTGCGCGCCGTCATCGAAGGCTACGCTCGCGAAGCCGGTGTGCGGCATCTGGAAAAACAATTGGGCAAGCTGGTGCGTAAAGCGGTGGTCAAACTGCTGGATACGCCCGACTCGGTGATCAAGATCGGCCCGAAAGACCTTGAAGCGTCATTGGGCATGCCGGTGTTTCGCAGCGAACAGGTGCTGTCAGGCACCGGTGTGATCACAGGCCTGGCCTGGACCAGTATGGGGGGCGCTACGCTCCCGATTGAAGCAACGCGCATTCACACCTTGAATCGCGGCTTCAAACTGACCGGGCAACTGGGCGATGTCATGAAAGAGTCGGCTGAGATTGCCTACAGCTACGTCAGCGCCAACCTGTCGAAGTTTGGCGGCGATGCGAAGTTCTTCGATGAGGCGTTTGTGCACGTACACGTCCCCGAAGGTGCAACCCCGAAAGATGGCCCTAGCGCGGGCGTTACCATGGCCAGCGCCTTGCTGTCCCTGGCGCGTAACCAGCCGCCGAAAAAAGGCGTGGCCATGACCGGCGAGCTGACCCTGACCGGGCACGTACTGCCTATCGGTGGGGTACGCGAGAAAGTCATTGCCGCGCGGCGTCAGAAGATCCACGAACTGATCCTTCCGGAGCCTAACCGTGGCAACTTCGAAGAACTGCCGGACTATCTCAAGGAAGGCATCACCGTTCACTTTGCCAAGCGCTTTGCGGACGTGGTGAAGGTGTTGTTCTAAAGATTGATACTGCGCAGGTCCCATGCTGAACTGGCACGAGAGGTGTTCTATCGGGCGCCTCTCGTTCCGCACGCTCCAGCGTGGGAATGCGGTTCTGGACGCTCTGCGTCCTATCCAGAGCGACACCTGTTGTACTCCCCCACAAAACTCCGATCAGTTATCCTTGCGCCTCGTCTCGCAAAACCGGAACTTGCCATGACCCCTGCCCGTTTCCTTGCACCGTTGAGCCTTGCGCTGCTGACGGCCTGTGCGCAAACACCGAAGAACATCGTGTCCATCGAGGCTGAAAACGACTGCCCACTGACGCTCCAGAGCGGACAGACGCTGATCCTCACCCTGCCCAGCAACCCGACCACCGGCTTTCGCTGGCTGACCCAAAACCCGGCGCAGAACATCCTGCGCAGCCTTGGGCCAGAGGTGTATGCCAACGCCGAGAGCAAGGAGATGGTCGGCAGCGGCGGGCAGTCAGTCTGGCGCTACAAGGCAACCGACGCAGGCACCGGACGACTGGTGATGACCTACCAGCAGCCGTGGGCTCCGGAAGTGGCGCCGGAGCAGACCTTCGAATGCGCAGTCACGGTGAACTGACCGTTTGCCCGCGGCTTGTCCGAAGGCACGCGCTGCACCATGCATCACGGCGACAACTTGGCTAGAATGCCCGCTTTTCAAAGCCTTCGCCGGAACCGCCGTGAGCAAAGAAACCGACCGCATTTTCGCCCAGCCACTGGCCCAGGTGCCTGACTTCGCCTTCAACGAAGACGTCGTGCGGGTTTTCCCGGACATGATCAAACGCTCGGTACCCGGCTATCCGACGATTGTCGAAAACCTCGGAGTGCTTGCCGCACAGTTCGCCCAGCCGGAAACCGTGCTCTACGACCTTGGCAGTTCGCTGGGTGCCGTGACTCAAGCCTTGCGCCGCCATGTACGCAGCGAAGGCTGTGAAGTCATTGCGATAGACAATTCCAGTGCGATGGTCGAACGCTGCCGTGAATACCTCAATGCGCAGAATTCCATGTTTCAGGAGCTGTTGCCGGTGCAGGTCATCGAGGGTGACATTCTGGCGCTGGAGTTCAAACCTGCCTCGGTGGTCGCGCTTAACTTCACCCTGCAATTCATTGCCCCAGAGCAGCGTCTGACATTGCTCGGTCGCATTCGTGACGCACTGGTGCCGGGCGGCGCGTTGATCCTTTCGGAGAAACTGCGTTTTGATGACGAGCAGGAGCATGCGCTGCTGACGGATCTGCACATCGCCTTCAAGCGCGCCAACGGCTACAGCGATCTGGAAATTGCCCAGAAACGCAGTGCCATCGAAAACGTGATGAAGCCCGACAGCCTGGAAGAACACCGCCAACGTCTTCTCGCCGCCGGTTTTTCCAAGGTGGTGCCCTGGTTTCAATGCCTTAACTTCACCTCGTTGATTGCCCTGCCATGATTGATCTCGCTCCTCTTGTCCGCCGTCTGGCGGGAACCCCTCTGGCTGACTGGGCAAACGGCTTGCAAGCCCAGCTCGATACGAAAATGGCCAAGGGGCATGGTGACTTGCAGCGCTGGCAAAGTGCGCTGGATGCGCTTCCGGACCTACAGCCCGAGCGAATCGATCTGCACGATAGCTTTACCCTGCAAGCCGAGTGCAACGGCGAAACCCGCACTGTGCTGCGCAAGGCATTATTAGGCCTGTCGCCGTGGCGCAAGGGGCCGTTCAATGTGTTCGGCGTACATATCGACACCGAATGGCGTTCTGACTGGAAGTGGTCACGGGTATCGCCGCATCTGGACCTGAAGGGCAAGCGCGTTCTGGATGTTGGTTGCGGCAACGGCTATTACCAGTGGCGCATGCTTGGTGCCGGGGCTGACAGCGTGATTGGTGTTGACCCCAACTGGCTGTTCTTCTGCCAGTTTCAGGCCATGCAGCGCTACCTGCCTGACCTGCCCGCCTGGCATCTACCCTTCGCACTTGAGGACTTGCCAGCCAACCTGGAAGGCTTCGATACGGTGTTTTCAATGGGCGTGCTGTATCACCGCAAATCGCCCATCGACCATTTGCTGGCGTTGAAAGACTGCCTGGTAAAAGGCGGCGAGCTGGTGATGGAAACGCTGGTAGTGCCGGGCGATGTTCATCAGGTGCTGGTGCCGGAAGACCGTTACGCACAGATGCGCAACGTCTGGTTCCTGCCGTCGGTCCCCGCGCTGGAGCTGTGGATGCGCCGCGCAGGCTTCACCGATGTGCGCTGCGTCGACGTCAGCCATACGACGATCGAGGAACAGCGCAGCACCGAATGGATGCGCTTTCAGTCACTGAGCGACTATCTGGACCCTGCCGATCACAGCAAGACCGTCGAAGGCTTGCCAGCGCCGATGCGCGCTGTGATTGTGGGGCGCAAGCCCTGAGGGATTAGTTATCTGGCCGCCGCCACGATCAACGCTTTCATCTCGGCCACTGCCGCCTTGAAGCCGACGAACAGAGCATGAGCCACCAGCGCGTGGCCGATGTTCAGTTCGTTGATGCCCTTGATCGCGGCGACCGCTTCGACGTTGTGATAATGCAGGCCGTGACCGGCATTGACGATCAGGCCCTGGGCGAGACCAAACGCTACGCCGTCGGCGACCCGCTGCAGTTCTTCGGCGACTTCAGTCGGGGTCTGAGCATCGGCATAGCGCCCGGTGTGCAGTTCGATGGCTGGCGCTCCGACGCGCTTTGAAGCAGCGATCTGGCGCTCATCGGCGTCGATGAACAACGAGACCTCGCAGCCGATTTTCGCCAGCCGCTCGACCGCTGCCTTGATCCGCGCTTCTTGGCCCGCGACGTCCAGCCCGCCTTCGGTAGTCAGCTCCTGGCGTGTCTCCGGCACCAGGCAGATATGCGCAGGACGAATGCGCTCGGCAAATGCGAGCATTTCCTCAGTCACGCCCATCTCGAAATTCATGCGGGTCTGCAAGACATCCTTGAGCAGCAGGACGTCGCGCTCCTGAATATGCCGACGGTCTTCACGCAGGTGAACGGTGATGCCGTCGGCGCCTGCCTCTTCGGCGTCCAGTGCTGCCTTGACCGGGTCCGGGTAGCGCGTGCCACGGGCCTGACGCAAGGTGGCTACATGGTCGATGTTCACGCCGAGAAGGATGCGAGTGCTTTGGGTCACGGTTGTCTCCAGAAAAATGGGCGAGCTGGTCGAAGCAGGCTGTAGAGAATAAAGCCTGATCAAGGCTTGCGAAACAGTTCACGACTGACAAGTGGGCGGCCGCCCAGATGCACAGCCAGCGCCTGACGCATCAGACGCTTGGCAGCAGACAACGCACCGGGGACGCTCCAGTCCGCTTCGGACATGGCCAGCAATTCTGTGCCTTGAAACAGGCCGGGCTGAAGCAGATAAACACGCTCAAGCCCGGCATCCACTTGCAGGCGGTACATGCCATCAATGGCCAGCGGTTCGCCGTTGATGTCGGCGTCCATCGCGAAGCCATAGCCCAGGTCATCCAGCAACCGCCATTCGAACGAACGCAGCAACGGCTCCAGCGGACGCCCCAGAGAAAGGGCCAGCAGCGTGGCAGCGTAATGTTCGAACACGGCAGGATGAGGATCTTCGGCAGGCAACAGGCGAATCAGCAGCTCGTTGAGGTACATGCCGCTGAATAACGCCTCGCCGGTCATCCAGGTAGCGACGCCCGCGCTTTCCATGCGGCCGACATTCTTCAGCTCGCCTCGCCCTCGAAACTCGACCTCGAGGGGCACGAATGGGCGTGCCAGCGAACCCGCCTTGCCCTTGGCACTGCGCAGCACGGCACGCAGACGGCCCTGAGGCGTGAGGAAGTCGACCAGCGCGCTGTTTTCGCGATACGCACGGCTGTGGAGCACATAAGCAGGTTGGCCGGTAGGCGTGCTCATCAGGCTGGCTCGAAAGGGAAGTGTTCGCCCGACCATAGCAAGGTCGGGCGAAAGGACAGCTTAGAGGTCGCCGTAGCCAAGGGAACGCAGTGCGCGCTCGTCATCGGACCAGCCACCTTTGACCTTGACCCACAGGTTGAGCATCACCTTGGAGTCGAACAGCAGTTCCATGTCACGACGCGCATCGCTGCCGATGCGCTTGATGCGATCGCCCTTGTCGCCAATGATGATCTTCTTCTGTCCATCGCGCTCGACAAGAATCAGCGCATGGATATGCAGGGTGCGGCCCTGCTGCTTGAATTCTTCGATCTCGACGGTGATCTGGTACGGAAGCTCGGCACCCAACTGGCGCATGATTTTCTCGCGGACCAGTTCGGCAGCCAGAAAGCGGCTGCTGCGATCGGTGATCTGGTCTTCCGGGAAGAAGTGGTCATTCTCGGGCAGGTGCGAGGCAATCAGGCTTTCCAGCGCTTCGAGGTTGTGACCATGCTGCGCGGAGATCGGCACGATGGACGCATTCGGCAACTGGCCCTGCAGCCACTCGAGATGCGGCATCAGATCGCTTTTGTCTTCGATGCGATCGGTCTTGTTGATCGCCAGGATGACCGGCCCCTGGACATACTGAACGCGCTCCAGAACCATCTGGTCTTCGTCGGTCCAGCGGGTGCGATCCACGACGAAGATCACCACGTCGACGTCTTTCAACGCAGCCGAAGCAGTCTTGTTCATGTAGCGGTTGAGCGCTTTCTCGCCATTCTTGTGCATGCCGGGGGTGTCGACATAGATCGCCTGCACGGCACCCTCGGTCTTGATCCCGAGCATGTTGTGACGCGTGGTCTGCGGCTTGCGCGAGGTGATCGCCAGCTTTTGACCGAGAATATGGTTGAGCAGCGTGGACTTGCCTACGTTGGGACGGCCGACAATGGCAACATAGCCACAGCGTGTTGCGGTTGTATCATTCATGACCGTTCTCCACGCCCAGGGCAATAAGTGCAGCTGCTGCGGCTACCTGTTCGGCAATCCGGCGGCTGACACCCTGTCCTCGGCTTTTTTCATTCAATAGGTTGATCTCGCATTCGACGAAAAACGTCCGGCAATGCGGTTCACCCTGGATATCCACCACCTCGTAACGCGGCAGTTCGCAGGCCCGCGACTGGAGAAATTCCTGCAGGCGGGTCTTGGGGTCCTTGTTGGTGTCTACCAGCGTCAGGCTGTCGAACTCGGTTGTCAGCCAGGCCAGAACGCGCTCGCGCGCAGCCTCCATGCCAGCGTCCAGGTAGATCGCCCCGATCAGCGCTTCAAGGGCGTCGGCGAGAATCGACTCGCGACGGAAACCACCACTTTTCAGCTCGCCGGACCCCAGGCGAAGGTACTCGCCCAGATCGAAACCACGGGCCAGCAATGCAAGGGTTTCACCCTTCACCAGGCGCGCACGCAAGCGCGACAACTGGCCTTCGCGGGCCTGAGGGAAGCGTTCGAACAACGCCTCACCCGCCACGAAGTTGAGAATGGCATCACCGAGAAATTCCAGACGCTCGTTGTTGCGACCGGCAAAACTGCGATGGGTCAGGGCCAGGACCATCAGTTCCTGATCCTTGAAGGTATAGCCGAGCTGACGCTCAAGGCGGCTCAAGGATACGCTCACGGTTTACCCACACTGAATTGCTTGTCGAACTTCATCACCAGATCGATGTTCTGGAACCACGGTTCACGCTGCTCATAGTTCAAATGAGCTTTGAACGCATTGTTCTCCACCGTCACTTTCAACGCCTTGTTCAAATCTATATCCCGAATGCTGTTGACCTGCATGTTCTTACCGACATAACCGTAGAAATCGTCGACCGTGGTAATGTCCAGGGCCTGATTGGTGTCGACCGTTTCGATGATTTTCTTCATCGTCATGTAGTCGAGGTAATGCGGGACCAGCTTGAAGGCCGTGCTCGTCGCAAACGCGGCAAGCGCCAGCACCAACAGCCATCCCACTAGCGAAAAACCTTTTTGAGAAGTAGAGAACGTCATGTTCGACTTCAACCTCGAGAGTTCACTGCCTGCCCGACCGGGTCGACTCAGGGTTCAGAGGCGTTTCCAGTCAGCCCAAATGACATACGGCGCTGCTCCAGGCAGCGCCGCATCGATTACTTGATCAACCCTACGCGTGCAAAATTAGGGAAGTGGCTCAGTTTCGGTTCCGGCCAGCTCATCCAGACGGCGAACGCCTTGCCTACGATGTTCTTGTCCGGGACCATGCCCAGTTCGTCCTTGGGAATATTGGGATCGTCCCAGTAACGGCTGTCGTTCGAGTTGTCGCGGTTGTCGCCCATCATGAAGTAGTGCGCAGCAGGCACTGTCCACTCACTGTCAGGCGGCGCGCGGTATCGGCTCATTTCCTGGCGGATCTGATGTTCGACTGCGCCCAGTTGTTCTTCGTACAGTTCTGCGCTGCCCAGTGTACCGGGCTCGGTGCCGATCAGTTTCTTGGCAACCAGCTCACCGTTGATGAACAACCGCTTGTCGCTGGTGTAGCGGATGCGATCACCCGGCAGACCGACGACACGCTTGATGTAGTTGACGCTTGGGTCGCTTGGGTAGCGGAACACCATCACATCACCACGCTGCGGATCACCGAGCTGGATGACCTTCTGATCCAGTACCGGCAGGCGGATGCCGTACGCGAACTTGTTGACCAGAATGAAATCACCCACATCCAGCGTCGGCTTCATGGAGCCCGAAGGAATCTGGAACGGCTCTACCAGAAACGAACGAAGCACCAGCACGATAAACAACACCGGAAAGAACGATTTGCCGTACTCAACCAGCAAAGGCTCTTTGTTCAAGCGCTCTACGACAGCAATGTCAGGTTCGCCGACGCTTCCCTGATAGTTCGAAATGGCAGCCCGGCGACGAGGCGCCAGGATGACCAGATCAATCAGTGCAAGCACGCCACAGACGAACACAGCGATGACCAACAACAGCGGAAAATTTAGTGACATAGGACCTGACTATTCCAACCTGAGCACTGCGAGGAAGGCTTCCTGTGGAATTTCCACGTTGCCGACCTGCTTCATGCGTTTTTTACCGGCCTTTTGCTTCTCCAGCAATTTACGCTTGCGGCTGACGTCGCCGCCGTAGCATTTGGCCAGTACGTTCTTTCTAAGCGCCTTGACGGTTGTCCGGGCCACGATCTGACCGCCAATGGCGGCCTGAATTGCCACGTCGAACATTTGTCGAGGGATCAGCTCTTTCATCTTCTCGGTCAACGCACGCCCTTTGTAATGAGCGTTGTCGCGGTGAACGATCAATGCCAGGGCATCGACCTTCTCGGCGTTGATCAGAACGTCGAGCTTGACCAGGTTGGCCGACTGGTAACGATCAAAATGATAATCCAGCGAAGCATAACCGCGGCTGACAGACTTGAGACGATCGAAGAAGTCCAGAACCACTTCGTTCATCGGCAAATCGTAGCTCACCTGAACCTGGGTGCCGAGGAACAGCATGTCGTGCTGTACGCCACGTTTTTCGATGCACAACGTAATGACGTTGCCCAGGTGCTCCTGCGGCACAAGAATATTTGCGCGAACGATAGGCTCGCGCATGTCTTCGATGGACGACAGGTCAGGCAGTTTGGACGGGTTATCGACATAAATCGTTTCGCCGGTCTTCAGCAACAGCTCGAAGATTACGGTTGGCGCGGTGGTGATCAGGTCGAGATTGTATTCACGCTCAAGACGCTCCTGGATGATCTCCATGTGGAGCATGCCGAGGAAGCCACAACGGAAGCCGAAGCCCAGTGCATCGGAGCTTTCCGGCAGGTATTGCAGCGAAGAGTCATTCAGCGTCAGCTTTTGCAGGGCTTCACGGAAGTCTTCGAAATCGTCCGAGCTGACCGGGAACAGGCCGGCGTATACCTGAGGCTGGATACGCTTGAAACCGGGCAGCACGTCTACATCGGGCGTGGTGCTCAGGGTCAGGGTGTCACCAACCGGCGCGCCGTGAATGTCCTTGATACCGGCAATGATAAAGCCCACTTCGCCGGCTTTCAGATCAACGGTTGCCGTGTGCTTGGGGTTGAACACGCCAACGCTGTCGACCAGATGCAGCTTGCCGGTGGACTTGACGAGGATCTTGTCGCCTTTCTTGACGCGACCGTGGCGCACGCGCACCAGAGACACGACGCCCAGGTAATTGTCGAACCAGGAATCGATGATCAACGCTTGCAGCGGATCTTCGATGTTGCCGGTCGGTGCGGGAATGGTTGCTACCAGACGCTCGAGGACCTCGTCCACGCCCATGCCGCTCTTGGCGCTGCACGCCACGGCATCGGTGGCGTCGATACCGATGATCTTCTCGATCTCTTCCTTGACGCGGTCCGGATCGGCCTGCGGCAAGTCCATCTTGTTCAATACCGGCATGACCTCTAGGCCCTGCTCGATGGCGGTGTAGCAGTTGGCGACCGATTGAGCCTCGACGCCCTGCCCTGCATCGACCACCAGCAACGCACCTTCGCACGCGGCCAGCGAACGGCTGACTTCATAGGTGAAGTCGACGTGCCCCGGGGTGTCAATGAAGTTCAACTGGTAGGTGATACCGTCTTTGGCCTTGTAATACAGGGTAACGCTATGGGCCTTGATGGTGATCCCGCGCTCGCGCTCAAGATCCATGGAGTCGAGCACCTGGGCTTCCATTTCGCGCTCGGACAGGCCGCCGCACATTTGAATGAAGCGGTCGGCCAGCGTCGACTTGCCATGGTCAATGTGGGCGATGATGGAGAAATTGCGGATATGACTCAAATCACTCACGGATCAACACTCAAAAAGGTTGCAGGCAGATTGCCCGCCGAAAAATAGCCGGGAATTGTACCTGAACTAAGCAAGAGGCGTCACGCTTACAGGTACCCGGATAGGCGCAAGGTAAACAAACAGGTACAAAAAAGGGTGGCCGCAGCCACCCTTCCCGGTCAAACCGCCCTGTTACTCGGACAGCTTGAAGGTGATGAAGGTCGCACGGCCCTGACGCAGAACGCGCATCGAAACAGAGCGATCCTTGGGCAGGCTTTTCGCCACCTCAGTGAACTGCTTACTGGAGGTAATCGCCTGATTGTTCAGGTGAGTGATCACATCACCCGGCTGCAGGCCAATCAACGAAGCCGGACCACCTGTAACTTCCTTGATGGCCACACCGCCCTTGAGGTCCAGGGATTTCTTCTGCTCGGCAGTCAGTTCGATCACTGACACGCCCAGACGGTTGCTGCTGCGTTCGGCGCCTGTGCCAGCAACATCGCCCATTTCCTGACCTTCATCAGGCAGCGCGCCAACAGTGACCGTCAGCTTCTGACGCTTGCCGTCGCGAATCACTTCAAGTTCGGCCTTGCTGCCGTCCTTGAGGTTGCCTATCAAGTGCGGCAGGTCAGCCGACATGATGATTGGCTGGCCGTTGGCACTCAGAATTACGTCACCGACCTGCAGACCACCCTTGGCAGCCGGGCCATCTTCAAGCACCTGGGCAACCAGCGCACCGGCAGGCTTGTCCAGACCAAACGATTCGGCAAGGTCCTTGTTCACTTCCTGGATAACCACACCCAGCCAGCCACGGCTGACTTTACCGCTGGCCTTGAGCTGATTGGCCACGTCCATGGCGACGTCAATCGGAATCGCGAACGACAGCCCCATGAAACCACCGGAGCGGGTAAATATCTGCGAGTTGATCCCGACTACCTCACCGGCCATGTTGAACAGCGGGCCACCCGAATTACCCGGATTGATGGCAACGTCGGTCTGAATGAACGGCACATAGGTGTCGTTTGGCAGACTGCGGCCCTTGGCACTGACGATGCCTTTGGTCACGGAATGATCGAAGCCGAACGGCGAACCGATCGCCAGCACCCACTCACCCACCTTGAGCGTATTTGAGTTGCCCAGTTTAGCTGTAGGAAGGTCCTTGCCGTCGATTTTCAGGACCGCAACGTCGGTACGCGAGTCGGTGCCGACCAGCTTGGCTTTCAGCTCGCTGCGATCAGACAGGCGCACAAGAATCTCGTCGGCACCGTCGATCACATGATTGTTGGTCAGAATGTAGCCATCGGGAGAAATGATAAAGCCCGAGCCCAGTGACTGGGCCTCGCGCTGACGATCACCCTTGCCTGCTCCCGGCGGACGCGAACCTGGCGGCATGCTGCGCTCAAGAAACTCGCGGAGCATGGGCGGCAAGCCTTCCAGATCAGGCATCTGCTGATTGGCTATGGCGCGGTCCGGCAGCTTCTGGCGCGTACTGATATTCACCACTGCAGGCGAGGCCTGCTCGACCAGCCCGGTGAAGTCCGGCAGGTTCTCGGCTTGAGCCGTAGCAACCTGGCCGAGCATCAGCACAGCGGCAATCAGTGAAAAGTAGGATTTCATGCGTGGTATCGACATATGGCTCCCGTTGGTAACGAGCAAAAAATTAAGCAGTACAAGCAACTGACTCAAAGACCTCAAGCAGCGATGCTCATCCCTGGATCAGCGACATGGCCTCTGGAAACGACAAAAGGCCAAAGCTGCGAGGCTGTGACCTATAGAAAAAAACCAGAGTTTTTGCAACGTGCAAACCTCACCAAACATTTCAGTACCTGCGCCCAGGCCAGGTTAAATGCGCCCTGGCGACTCTTGAAACCCAGGATGAAAATTTTTACATCCTGGAATTCGTGACTTCAAATGTTTATTTTTTGGCTGGAGATTCGTCGTTACGCATCGACAAGGCTATACGCTCGGCGGTACCCATCGGTATTTCTCCGACGACCGTCACCATCATGTCACCCTGCGGAGTTGTGAGGCGACGCGAAACAGCCACCGTCGGGCCTAACTGGGTGCGAATATCCGAGGAAGATCCGCCTTTCACCGCCTCGATGAACACCGAAAAACGCGCCAGACCGTCGCCATACATCAGATGGGTTACGGAGGATTGCGTGGAGGCGTCCTTGCGCACACCACTGCTGCTGACTTCGAAACCAGGCGGCAGCCAGTCAGAATGCCAGGCCACAGAACTTATGGACGGCTCGGGCTTGGTTTTCACCACAGACACAGGTTTGCAGTCGGCGCTGGCCTTGAGCAACTGCTCGGACAGAACGCCGGCGGTATCGAGATCGGTAAACTGGAAACGTTCGAGCAACTGCCCCTTCTCGCTCAACAGAAGCGACTTGAGCACAAGACCGGTTTCGTTATCCAGGTGAAGTTCGAGGCCGTATCGATGCTGGTCCTTGGGGGACAGCGCAACGATAGTTGCCTGACGACCGGCCACTCTGGATTTTCCGACAATTTTTATGTCGTACCAGGCGGAAAGTCTTTTTACATCGAATGCGCGGGCAGATGAGTCGGCCGGATTGGCCACACCCGCTTCGAGCGTGCCGCTGACGCACTGTGTGAGTCCGTCAACACGCAGCACTTCCTGAGCAGAGCCATCAAGCTGCAACAAACGCTCCTGAACATGACCGTCCGCTATGCGGTGCCAGATTCGATGGGTAGAAAAACTACCATTGCGTTCGTATACAAAGGTGCCTTGATAGCTCTGCTGCTGATCAACCTTGGCAAGACGATTGATTGCGTCTTGCGCATCATCAGCCTGTACCGGGAGGGCAAGCCATCCACCAAGCAGTAATGGCAGTAGAGGGACGGCTCGCATGATCCTCCTTAACGGTTTTCCAGACTCGCAGCACGTGCGTAAGGCAGCGCGCTTTCAGTACCTTTCAACGCTGCTTCCTGGGCGTGCTGACGCAGATAGCCAGGCAAACGTTGATCACCTTGACCAGCACCCTGCAACACACCGTTGGCCATAGGACCAGGTGCCTGCTCGTTGCTTTCAGTGTAGCCAGCCAGTACGGCAGGGCCTTTCACTTGTGGAACGGTCAGGTTGGCAGGCTGTTGGGTCTGCTGTGCCAGTTGCGCGCCGGCAATCTCGTCATTGTTGTACATGCGGACACCGGCCAGAACGGCTACGGTAACCGATGCTGCAACAGCCAGACGACCCAGCGTGCGCCAAGGTCCGCGTGCTGCTTTGAGCGGGCTGACTTCATCGGCGATTGCGGCAGATACAGCAGCCGAAATATCCAGATGCGGGATCAGCAACTCTTTATGCATAGCTGCACGAGCGACTTGGTAACGCGACCAGGTAGCACGAGTATCGGCATCGTCAATGGCATTCAATACCCGACGTAATTCCAGTTCGTCCGCTTCGTTATCCAGTACCGCGGACAGCGATTCCTGCAGGGCTTCACGACTCATGGCGGGTTCCTCTCTTGGGCTATCGCCGCTGTCTCAGGATTCCTGCAACAACGGCTGCAGGGCTTTATCGATGGCTTCCCGAGCGCGGAAGATCCGAGAGCGCACGGTACCAACAGGACACTGCATGACGCTCGCAATGTCTTCATAACTCAGACCATCGAATTCACGTAAAGTTAGTGCCGTACGTAAATCTTCCGGGAGAAGCTGGATGGTCCGATGGACGGTGCCCTCGATCTCATCTCTCAACAATGCACGTTCCGGCGACTCGATGTCCTTGAGGCCATGATCGCCGTCGTAGAACTCCGCGTCTTCAGACCTTACATCGCTATCCGGTGGACGCCGACCTCGCGACACCAAATAGTTTTTCGCCGTGTTAATGGCGATGCGATACAGCCAGGTATAGAAAGCACTGTCACCGCGAAAGTTTCCGAGAGCACGGTAAGCCTTGATAAAGGCTTCCTGTGCAACGTCCTGAGCCTCATGGGTGTCGTGCACGAATCGCACGATCAACCCTAGAATTTTGTGCTGATACTTCAGCACCAACAGATCAAATGCTCGCGTATCGCCACGCTGTACGCGCTCGACAAGCTGCTGATCCTCTTCCTGGGTTAGCATGAACACTCCTCGTTAAGCATGAAGGAGTGTTGCAACTGACATTGTTCAGGCTCGCAAACATAGACTCGGGCTTTTCGCAAAAGTTCTCCCCCTTCAAGCAAGTTTCCTGCGGGCCATCGTAAAGCCTGCACGAAAAACGCAGCTCGACACGGTCGGCTGCGTGAATAGTCTTGTCGCCATTCTCGCAGTTGATGATCACTTATCTAACCCTGCGAAAACGACGCTGTTCCTGTGTAGGCAACCTGCTATTGAGCATGGATCCTGGCAAAAAGTTCCATTGACACAATCACAGGTGTGAGCCGCACACTGCACAAAGTTCTTTGAAATCAGTGCACTGGAGCATTTCCAGTAACAGATAACAGGGAAAACAATATGCATGACATCCGGGACTGGAGCACAATCCATACCCGCCGTGGTCTCACATTGCCATGTAGGCGTGGCTATTGTGCCGTTACCCCAATACTTATACTAGTGGTCGCCAAGGGCAGAATTCGCAGATGAGTCAACATTTTCAGCATGACGTACTGGTAATTGGCAGTGGCGCTGCCGGGCTGAGCCTGGCATTGACCCTCCCCGGCCACCTGAGCATCGCAGTGCTGAGCAAAGGCGATCTGGCCAATGGCTCGACATTCTGGGCCCAGGGCGGTGTGGCAGCGGTACTGGATGACACCGATACCGTGCAGTCTCATGTTGAAGACACGCTGAATGCCGGCGGCGGCCTTTGCAACGAAGAAGCGGTGCGTTTCACCGTCGAGCACAGCCGCGAGGCCATTCAGTGGCTGATTGATCAGGGCGTGCCTTTCACTCGGGGCGATGACGCAGATAGCGATGAAAGCGGCTTTGAATTCCACCTGACACGCGAAGGCGGCCACAGCCACCGGCGGATAATCCACGCCGCCGATGCCACAGGCGCAGCTATCTTTCGCACCCTGCTTGAACAGGCCCGTAAACGGCCGAATATCGAACTGCTCGAGCAGCGCGCCGCCATCGACCTGATCACCGAACGCCGTCTTGGGCTGCAAGGCCAGCGCTGCCTGGGCGCTTATGTACTCAATCGCACCAGCGGCGAAGTGGATACCTACGGCGCGCGCTTTACCATCCTCGCGTCAGGTGGCGCTGCCAAGGTCTATCTGTACACCAGCAACCCCGACGGTGCGTGCGGCGATGGCATCGCCATGGCCTGGCGTTCCGGTTGCAGAGTGGCGAACCTCGAGTTCAACCAGTTTCACCCCACTTGCCTGTATCACCCGCAAGCCAAGAGCTTTCTGATCACAGAAGCACTTCGCGGTGAAGGCGCCTACCTAAAGCTGCCCAACGGCGAGCGCTTCATGCAACGGTTCGACGAACGGGCAGAACTGGCCCCTCGCGATATCGTGGCCCGCGCGATAGACCACGAAATGAAGCGACTGGGTATCGACTGTGTCTATCTGGACATCAGCCACAAACCGGAAGCCTTCATCAAGACGCACTTCCCAACCGTCTACGAGCGCTGCCTGGAATTCTCCATCGACATCACTCGCCAGCCGATTCCGGTGGTCCCGGCAGCGCATTACACCTGTGGCGGTGTCATGGTGGACAGCAAGGGCCACACCGACGTGCCCGGTCTGTACGCCATCGGCGAGACCAGCTTCACAGGCCTGCACGGCGCCAACCGCATGGCCAGCAACTCACTGCTGGAGTGCTTCGTGTATGCCCGCTCGGCAGCGACAGACATCGAGCAGCAACTGGCCGACGTACAGATGCCCACCGACCTTCCGGCCTGGGATGCCAGCCAGGTCACTGATTCGGACGAAGACGTGATCATCGCGCACAACTGGGATGAACTGAGACGATTCATGTGGGACTACGTCGGCATTGTGCGTACCAACAAGCGCCTGCAACGCGCTCAGCACCGTGTGCGTTTGTTACTGGATGAGATCGACGAGTTCTACAGCAACTACAAGGTCAGCCGTGACCTGATCGAGTTGCGCAATCTGGCGCAGGTCGCGGAACTGATGATCTGCTCGGCCATGCAGCGCAAGGAAAGCCGTGGCCTGCATTACACACTGGACTATCCCGACATGTTGCCGGAGGCGCTGGACACTATTCTGGTACCGCCCACTTACGTCGGCTGAACTTCAGGCGCACGCGCAGATGCCGGTGAATGTCCGGTGTCAGCGCATCAAGCGGGATACAGCAGCTTTTTATCGGGCGGCCCGGCCGGCCTGCGATAACCGTGCGAAAACGCAGAATCACGACCAACGGTAACGCAAGGCTGTCCGGACATAACTGCACGGGCTGCCAGCCGTCGCGTTGATTCCACAATTGCCAGCCTTGATGATCGCGCTTAAGCGCGGTGAAGGCTGCCGGATGACTGAGCAGAATCGAGCGCGGCAACGTCCAGGCAGCATGCATCAAGCAAAACAGCACACCCAGTGCCAACGCCCACGAAGCGATGTTCAGCCAGGACAGCGCGACCAGCGCCAGCAACTGAACGGCGAGATACGCCGTCAGCAGCAGGCGCGAGGCCTGCCAGTGACATTCAAATCGATCACTTGGGCTGGACACGATCCAGAATCATGCGAACCATACGTTGCAATTCAGCATCCTCTGACTCGGCGCGCTGCATGAACCAGCCGAACATGTCCTGATCTTCACAAGTGAGCAGACGGCGATACAGATCGCGGTCCACGTCATTCAAATGCGGATAGACCTCACGGACAAACGGCACCAGCAGCACGTCCAGTTCAAGCATGCCACGGCGGCTGTGCCAGTAAAGGCGGTTGAGTTCGACGTCTTCGACCATGGAGCGCTCCTCAAAGTAGGCGGCAAGTATACAGCCGTGAGCCGGGCACGCGAATCTTGCAATGGTCGCAGCAGTTTTCACGTACCCCGTATGCATAACCTCGACTCGGCACTATGATGTGCCCCCGGACTTTTTTCCCAATCTGCGATGACCATGACCCAAAAAGCTTTTTTCTGCACGCTATCCCATGAGGGCGTTCTCGCCGTTCGCGGCGTGGATGCCAGCAAGTTTCTTCAGGGTCAGCTGACGTGCAACCTCAATTATCTGAATGAAGACAAGTCCAGCCTCGGTGCCCGCTGCACGCAGAAGGGCCGGATGCAGTCGAGTTTTCGCATCGTTTTCGAAGGCGACGGTTGCCTGCTGGCGATGGCCAGCGAGCTGATCGAGCCGCAATTGCTGGACCTGCGTAAATACGCAGTGTTCTCCAAATCGAAACTGACTGACGAAAGCGCAGAATGGGTGCGCTTCGGCCTGCAGGATGGCGACAGCGCGCTGGTCGGCCTGGGCCTGAATCTGGCGCAGGAAACCGATGCGGTGGTGCGAGCCAATGAGCTCCTCGCAATCCGCGTCTCCCCGGGCCGGGCCGAGCTCTGGGTACGCGCCGGGCAGGCAGACAGCATCAAATCACAGCTGGCTTCGCAGTTGAGCGAAGGCCCGCTCAATGACTGGCTGCTGGGTCAGATACGCGCCGGCATCGGCCAGGTATTTGGCAGCACCCGCGAGGAATTCATCCCGCAGATGATCAACCTGCAGGCGGTCGGCGGCGTCAGCTTCAAGAAGGGCTGCTACACCGGCCAGGAAATCGTTGCGCGCATGCAATACCTGGGCAAACTCAAACGCAGGCTCTACCGCCTGACCCTGAGCAGCGAAGAAATCCCCGAGCCGGGTACGGCACTGTTTTCGCCGGTACACGCCAGCGCCGTGGGCAACGTGGTCATCGCCGCACAGTCCGGCCAGAATGTTGAACTGCTCGCCGTATTGCAGGGCGATGCGGCAGAAAATGGCCATATAAATCTTGGCTCGCCAGAAGGCGCAGCGCTGCAAATGAGTGATCTGCCCTACATACTGGACAGCAAACTCGAAACTCAGCGCTAAGCCAGACGAACACATTCAGGTTCCTAGTGTCTTTAGAGCGTTCCAGTGCACATGCTGGCGCTCTGCGGAGCGCGCGGAAAACTCTGGACACCCCCAACGGCTGCGAGATGCAACATGAGCAAGATGGCTGACGAGGTGCAGAGAAACTTGATCAAGGCCATCGACAGAGATGCCTTGTTTCTGCCTACCCTGCCGGAAGTAGCACTGAGAATTCGCCTTGCCGCCGAAGACACCGAAATCAGTATTTCGGCCCTGAGCAAGGTCATCGGTAGCGATACAGCCCTTTCCGCACGCCTGATAAAGGTCGCGAACAGCCCCCTGCTGCGCCCGAATTTCGAAGTCAGCGACGTCACCACCGCGGTTCGGCGCCTGGGCGTCAATTACACCTGCAACCTGGCCATCGGTCTGGTGGTCGAGCAGATGTTCCACGCCAAGTCTCCAGTCATCGAGCAGAAGATGCGCGATATCTGGAAGCAAAGCCTGCAGGTTGCCGGCATCAGCTACACCCTTTGTCAGAACTACACGAATCTCAAACCCGACCAGGCCACGCTTGCCGGGCTGATCCACTTGATCGGGATTCTGCCGATCCTGACGTATGCCGAAGACCATTACGAACTGCTGGCTGATCCGATCAGCCTCAACCACGTGATCGACAGCATTCACCCGGTCATTGGCGAACGCCTGCTGCGCTCATGGGACTTTCCCGAGCCGCTGGCCTGCGTGCCGATTCAGTTCCAGAACTTCGCGCGCGTATCGAAAAGCCCGGACTACACAGATCTGGTGCAGATCGCCACAGTGCATATCCACAGGAACACCGACCACCCCTTCAGCCTCATCGAGATGGTCGACCTGCCTGCGTTCAGCCAACTGAGGCTTTCCAGAGCTGAAGGCATGCTGAGCGCCCAGATGGACGAAGCGAAGAGCATGCTTTACTAGGATCAGGGCGCACTGAAACTGACCCGAACCTTCAAACCCCGCTCGGCACCATCGTGCAAGGTGATTCTGGCCAGATGCGCACGGCAGATCTCCCCCACAATAGCCAGACCGAGCCCGGCACCGCTGCCCTGCTGACTGCGACGGTAGAAACGCTCGAAAACCCGCTCACGCTCATCTGCCGGAATACCGGGGCCATCATCCTCGACCTCCAGTACACCCGGCGCATACACCCGTAAAACCACGTTGCCGCCCGGTGAAGTGTGAGCCAGCGCATTGTCGATCAGGTTGCTCAGCAGTTCGTTCAGCAACGTCGGCTCGCCACGCAACCAGACCGGTTCGTCAGCCTCCAGCGCCAGCGCGACGCCGCGTGAATGAGCCAACGGCGCCATGGCCATGCCCAGTTCTCTTGCCAGTTGGCTGAGGTCGAGTTGTTGCGCGCCACCTTCGGCAATGGCCCGCGCACCGTTTTCGATCCGCGCCAGCGACAGCAACTGATTGGCCAGATGCGTCAGCCGATCCGTGCCAAGCGCGGCTGATTCCAGCGTACTGCGCCAGTGTTGCGGGTCGCGCTCGCGCAGGCCCAGCTCGACCCGCGCCTTGAGCGCGGCCAGCGGTGTGCGCAGCTCATGGGCGGCATCGGCGATGAACTGCGCCTGGCGCTCGAACTGCAGGCGCAGCCGCTCGGTAAAGTGGTTCAGCGCCCCTACCAGCGGACGCAGTTCATGCTGCACCTCAACCATTGGCAATGAGCGCAGATCATCCGGCTGACGCTCTTCTACTGCGGTGCGCAAGCGTTCCAGCGGTCGCAGTGCCGCACTGACCGTGAACCAGACCAGCAGCAGTGCGCCCCCACCGAGCATGCCCAGACGCAGCAACGTGTCGGCCATCAGGCTGCGCGCCATGCCCTTGCGCGCCTCCTGGGTTTCGGCCACACGAATTTCAGCCGTGCCGTTCATGCCTGGATCAGTCACAGGCTTGAGCAGGCTGACCACACGTACATCCTGCCCTTGATAAATCCCGTTATAAAACTTCGCCAGCGCAGGGTAATCGTCGGTACGCAAAGTGCCCGGTGGCGGCGAAGGCAGATTTTCATAACCGGAAATCAGCTTCTGATGGATGTCATTGACCTGATAATAGATTCGTCCTTCGCTGTCGTAGGCAAAGGTATCCAGCGCCACATAGGGAATATCGGCGCTCAGCGTGCCATCACGCTGCGTCAGACCGGCAGCGATGGTCCGTGCTGAAGCCAGCAACGTGCGGTCGTAGGCGGTATCGGCCACTTCGCGGCCATTCCAGTAAGCGCTCATGCCGCTGGCCAGCATCAACACCACCAGCAGCAACGCCAGGTTCCACAACAGCCGCCAGCGCAGGCTGTCGTTAATCATCGCGGCTTTCAAGCAGATACCCCAGACCCCGAAAGGTCACGATGGCCACAGAATGCCCGTCGAGCTTCTTGCGCAGGCGATGGACGTAGATTTCGATGGCGTCAGGGCTGGCCTCCTCGTCGAGGCCGAAAACCTGCGCGGCCAGTTGCTCCTTGCTCATCACCCGACCTGGCCGGGCAATGAGCGCTTCCAGCACCGCCTGTTCGCGAGACGTCAGGGCCAGCAGTTCCTCGCCGAGCGTGAAACGCCGCGTGTCCAGGTCATAGGCCAGTACGCCGCAGCGCTGTTGCCGCTCGCCACCCAGCACACTGCGACGCAGCAATGCCTTGACCCTGGCCTCCAGTTCGGAGAGCTCGAAAGGCTTGGCCAGGTAATCGTCGGCCCCCAGGTTCAGGCCATGAACGCGATCCTTGACGTCGCTGCGCGCGGTCAGCATCAATACCGGAAGGTTTTTGCTGCGCGCCCGCAGACGCGCCAGCACTTCAAAGCCGTCCATACGCGGCAAGCCGACGTCGAGAATGGCGACGGCGTATTCCTCGCTGCTCAACGCCAGGTCGGCGGCAACGCCATCATGCAGTACATCAACGGTCAAACCCGCGCTTTTGAGCGCCTGCGCGACACTTTCAGCCAATTGCAGATGATCTTCCACAAGAAGAACACGCATCGCCGTCTCCTGATTGTCACTGTTGTTATCGATCCGAGCATCGAGGCTTGTGGCGGTGGAGTTTACAGGCAGGCCGCCGCCTGTGAAGGACAGAAACGATTCGCGGCCCTTCAATTGCGACATGAAAGGTAGCTGAAAGGTTTACGAAAGGTTCGTCATCTAGCATCGCCGCACGACCCGTTAAAAGGGTACGTACAAAACAGGCGCCCGGATGCGTCTGGACAATAAAAACAATAAATCGCTAAACGGAGTCACGTCATGTCTACGCCAGCCCAGGCTTGCCCGTCCATTGAGCACAGCCCGTCGCGGATTTACCCGCACCCGTCGCGCCCCAGCTCCACCCTCCTGCAAAACATCAGCGTCCACCGCAGTACCGATGGCACCTGCGTGTCAGCGAAAAGGCTTCGTGGTGCGCGAGACAAAAGCATCTGCTGAACAGCTTCTCTCTTCCAAAAACAAAAATATCTCTGGAGACTGAACATGAAATTCCCTCTGCGTCAGATAGCCGCCACCGCCGCCTGCATGCTGGTTGCCAGCCAATTGTTTGCTGCCGAGCCAAAACGTCCGGAATGCATTGCACCCGCCTCACCGGGTGGCGGATTCGACTTGACCTGCAAGCTGGTGCAAAGCGCGCTGATCAACGAAAAGATTCTGACCTCGCCCATGCGCGTGACCTACATGCCTGGGGGCGTCGGCGCAGTGGCCTACAACGCAGTTGTAGCTCAGCGCCCCGCAGATGCTGGCACGCTGGTCGCGTGGTCCAGCGGTTCGCTGCTCAATCTGGCGCAGGGCAAATTCGGCCGCTTCGATGAAAACGCAGTGCGCTGGCTCGCCGCCGTGGGCACAAGCTATGGCGCCATTGCAGTGAAGAGCGACTCGCCTTACA
Source organism: Pseudomonas syringae group sp. J248-6 (assembly GCF_032586995.1). Lineage (NCBI taxonomy): Bacteria > Pseudomonadati > Pseudomonadota > Gammaproteobacteria > Pseudomonadales > Pseudomonadaceae > Pseudomonas > Pseudomonas syringae group sp. J248-6. Next base: position 185,996 of record NZ_JAWHOP010000003.1, read on the forward strand.
AGAACCTCGACGATCTGGTCAAAGCGCTCAAGGCCGACCCGAGCAAGGTAGTCATCGGCTCAGGCGGCACCGTAGGCAGCCAGGACTGGATGCAGACCGCGCTGATCGCCAAGGCTGCTGGCATCAACCCGCGCGCCTTGCGTTATGTCGCGCTGGAGGGCGGTGGGGAAATCGCTACTGCCCTGCTTGGCGGCCACATTCAGGTGGGCAGTACCGACATCTCCGACTCCATGCCACACATTCTGAGTGGCGACATGCGCCTGCTCGCCGTGTTCGCCGAGAAGCGCATCGACGAACCCGAAATGAAAGACATCCCCACCGCCAAGGAGCAGGGCTACGACATCGTCTGGCCAGTGGTGCGTGGCTTCTACCTCGGGCCGAAGGTCAGCGACGAAGACTACAACTGGTGGAAAGCCTCGTTCGACAAGATCCTGGCCTCTGAAGACTTCGCCAAACTGCGTGATCAGCGCGAGCTGTTCCCCTTCGCCATGACCGGCGCGGAGCTGGACACCTACGTCAAGAAGCAGGTTGCCGACTACAAACTGATGGCCAAGGAATTCGGCCTGATTCAGTAATTGAACTCAATTGACTGACGTTAAGTTGCGCCTGCATAGCGGGCGCGACTCAGGAGCTTCTCATGGTCATACAACGCATTTTTGCTGCCGTACTGCTACTGGCATGCGCAGGCCTGGCTCTAATGGCCTGGCCTTATCAAGCGCCTTTCTCCTATGAACCGGTCGGCCCACGCGCTTTTCCGCTGCTGATGCTCGGGCTGATGGGTGCCGCCCTGCTGTACCTGCTGATTCGGCCTACCCCCATTGTCCACACCGAGGAAGAACCGGCGCTGGACCGCGAAACCCTGGTCAAGATTGGCGCGTGCATCGTTCTACTGCTGATATTCGCCGGGCTGTTCGAACCGCTGGGCTTCATCCTCAGCAGCATCCTGATCGGCATTCCCATGGCCCGCCTGTATGGCGGACGCTGGCTGCCGAGCGTGGTGGTGGTGATTCTGATGAGCGTCGGCCTTTACCTGTTGTTCGACAAGGCCATGGACGTTCCCTTGCCTTTAGGCCTGCTCAGCGTTCTGGAGAACTGACATGGATACTTTCAGCTACCTGGGCCAAGGCTTCGGCGTCGCCCTAACCCCTTACAACCTGATCACCGCACTGTCCGGCACACTGATTGGTACCGTTGTCGGCCTGCTGCCAGGGCTTGGGCCTATCAACGGAGTGGCGCTGCTGATCCCCATTGCCTTTGCGTTGGGCCTGCCGCCCGAATCAGCACTGATTCTGCTGGCAGCCGTGTACCTGGGCTGTGAATACGGTGGGCGTATCAGTTCGATCCTGCTGAACATTCCGGGCGAAGCGTCCACCGTCATGACCACGCTGGACGGTTATCCAATGGCACGCCAGGGGCTGGCCGGCGTCGCGCTATCGCTATCAGCATGGAGCTCGTTCATCGGTGCATTCATCGCCACCTGCGGCATGGTGCTGTTCGCGCCGTTGCTCGCCAAGTGGGCGATTGCCTTCGGTCCGGCGGAATATTTCGTACTGATGGTGTTCGCTATTGTCTGCTTGGGCGGGATGGCCGGTGACAGGCCGTTGAAGACGTTCATTGCCGCGCTGATCGGGCTGTTCCTGTCTGCGGTAGGTATCGATGCCAACAGCGGGGTATACCGTTTTACCGGCGACAACATTCATCTGACCGACGGCATTCAGTTCGTGGTGCTGGTCCTGGGTCTGTTTTCAATCAGTGAAATCCTGTTGCTGCTGGAGAAGACCCATCGCGGTCAGGAGGCGGTCAAGGCTACCGGGCGCATGATGTTCAACGTCAAGGAAGCCGCCGCTGTGTTTGTGGTGAATATTCGCTGCGGGCTGCTGGGATTCATCCTCGGCGTACTGCCGGGTGCCGGTGCGACGCTGGCCAGTGCGGTGGCTTATATGACGGAGAAACGCATCGCCGGCCCTGGCGGCAAGTTCGGCCAGGGCGACATGCGCGGCCTGGCCGCTCCCGAGACCGCCATCGGGGCAACCGCCTGCGGCGCGTTGGTGCCAATGCTGACGCTGGGTGTTCCGGGCTCGGGCACCACTGCGGTGATGATCGGCGCGTTGTCGCTGTACAACATCACCCCCGGTCCGATGCTGTTCCAACAACAACCGGACATCGTATGGGGCCTGATCGCTTCGTTGTTCATCGCCAACATCATGCTGGTGATCCTCAACATCCCGATGATCCGCATCTTCACGCGCATCCTCGCCGTGCCGAACTGGGCGCTGGTGCCGGTGATTGCAATCATTACCGGCATCGGTGTGTATGCAGTGCACGCCACCACGTTCGACCTGTTCCTGATGGTCGGTATCGGTATCTTCGGTTACATCCTGCGCAAGCTGGATTTCCCGCTGTCGCCGATTCTGCTCGGTTTCATCCTCGGTGGTCTGATGGAGCAGAACCTGCGTCGCGCCCTGTCGATCTCCAACGGCGAACTGGGGATTCTCTGGGCCAGCCCGATCACCCTCGGGGTCTGGGTGGTGACCGTGTTCATGCTGCTGTTCCCGCTGATCCGTATCTGGCGCAAGCGCGCAAAACTGCAGGCTGCCGTAACGCATGGCTGATTCGTCACTGCGTCAATGGTGGGCAACGCCGCTGGTTGGCCTGCTCGGCGGCTACCTCGCCAGTCAGGTTGGCTGGCCGCTGCCGTGGATGGTTGGCTCATTGCTGGCAATCATCCTGGTGCGCTGCCTGACACCCTGGCAACTGACGCAGATTCCGGGCGGTCGCAAATGCGGCCAACTGATCATCGGCATCGGCATCGGTCTGCATTTCACGCCAGTGGTCATCGAGCAGGTGCTGGCGCATTTCGGGCTGATTTTCATCGGTGCACTGGTCACCAGTCTGTCGTGTCTGGTTGGCGTCTGGCTGATGCTGCGTACCGGAGAAGATCGCCCTACCGCTTTCTTCTCCAGCATGCCGGGCGGCTCGGGCGAGATGGTCAACCTTGGCGCACGTAACGGTGCGACGCTCAGCAGCGTCGCTGCCGCGCAAAGTCTTCGGGTGCTGGCCGTGGTGTTATGCGTGCCGGCGATCTTCAAATACCTGCTGGGCGACGGCACGCCTTCACTGCATGCCACGGCGGTCGATTGGCGCTGGCTGGCATTCCTGCTGCCGGTCGGCGCAGCACTGGCCTGGCTGTGGCAGCGTCTCAAGCAACCCAACCCGTGGCTGTTCGGCCCTCTGTTGCTCAGTGCCGTAGTGAGCGTGGTCTGGGACCTGAAAATCGGCTTGCCCAACGGTGCCAGCCAGCTGGGTCAGCTACTGATCGGCAGCGGGCTGGGTTGTCATTTCAATCGGGCATTCTTTCGGCGTGCGCCATCGTTTCTGGCGCGTACGCTGTTGGGCACTGCGCTGACCATGTTGATCGCCGCACTGGCTGCGCTGGGGCTGAGCGCCCTCACCCACCTGGACCTGCGCTCACTGACACTGGGCATGATGCCCGGTGGCATTGCCGAAATGAGCCTGACCGCCGAAGTGCTTCAATTGTCGGTGCCGCTGGTCACGGCCATGCAGGTCATGCGCCTGCTGTTCGTGCTGTTTCTTGCCGAGCCGCTGTACAGGCGCTGGAACAAGCGGCTCGCTGACTGAGCTCAATCAGAAGCACTTTGATCAGAGAGCGGGCAGTCGCCAGTCGATTGGCTCGATGCCGTTTTGCTCAAGGTACTTGTTGGCTCGACCGAAATGCCCGTTACCCAGGAAGCCTTTGTAGGCTGACAACGGCGAAGGATGGACGGAGGTCAGCACCAGATGCTTGGTCGCATCGACCAGCTTCTGCTTGCTTTGCGCATGAGCGCCCCACAGCAGGAACACCAGGTGCGGCTGATGCTCGCTGACCACTTGAATGATCCGGTCAGTGAAGTGCTGCCAGCCTTTTCCCGCATGAGAAGCAGCGTTGGCGCGCTCGACGGTAAGAGTAGTGTTAAGCAACAGCACGCCCTGATCAGCCCATGATTGCAGGCAACCGTGATTGGGAATGTCGATATTCAGGTCGCGCTTGAGTTCTTTATAGATGTTGACCAGTGACGGGGGTGTCGGCACGCCAGGCTGCACCGAAAAACACAGGCCGTGAGCCTGATTCGGGCCGTGATACGGGTCCTGACCAAGGATCACCACTTTCACATTGTTGAGCGGCGTCGAATTCAGCGCATTGAAAATCAGCGGCCCAGGCGGATAGATCTCTTTACCCGCGGCATGCTCCTGGCGCAGAAACTCGCGCAACTGCGCCATATAGGGCTGCTCGAATTCATCGCGCAGCGCTTCCTTCCAGCTGGGCTCAAGCTTGATGCGGTCGTCGCTAGTCATGGTTACATCCGGTAAAAACAATGCGCGGACACTAGGAAAGCCCGGCAGCAAAGTCAATGCCGGTTGCGCTATGCGCCTGCAAGATCGGACACAGAGCGTGCAGAAAAAAGAAGTGCCGACGCGGAGCGTCGGCACGATAGTCAGTTCGCAGCAGCCAGTTCACCGCTCTGGCATGGCAGTGAGCGCAGGTTTCAGCTACCGATGCCCGCCACGACCATCACCGCGCCCGCCTCGTCCATGATCACGGCCATCGCGTCCGCCTCGACCGCCATGGTCCTCCCAGCCGCGGTTGCCTCGGTCGCCGCGGAAGCCGTCATTGCGTCCGAAACCACCATTGCCTCGAAAGCCGTCATTACGCCCAAAACCGCCATTGCCGCGAAAGCCGTCGTTTCTCCAGCCATAACCCGGCGGGCGTCCCGGCTGGTAGTAGCGTGGCACTGGCGGCGGGGCGTAATAACGCGGTGCCGGGGCGTAGTAGCGTGGTTGGGTGTAATAGCGTGGCTGAGGCGCTACATAGATGCGCTGCTCCTGATAGTAGGTGGAGCGGTAGCCGTTGTCGTACGCGTAAGCGCCACCGACGACGGTTGTCGGCTGCGTGTACACATCGGATTCGTAGTAACCAGGGCCTGCGTAGCAACCGGCAAGGAAAAGGGTCAGCAACGTGATAAGCAAGGGTCTTCGATACATGGCGGCCTCCTGGACCGCGATTGGGCACGAATCAGCGACGCTGATCGGCGTCCGCCAAAGCGGTTGGCGGACAGAAGTTCAGACACCGAAAAGGGAATCTAGTGCGTTGGCGCAGCGTGTAAACCCTACTAAAGATGATGGCCATCCTTCACTCAAGGGCTCTAAAGCCGGGGCATGCAGGCATGTTTCGACTTCCTGCAAAGATGCTACAAAACATTTCAAAGCACCCATGCATCAACACAGTGCGGTTACGCACCAGCACAAGGCAGTTTCCCTCGGGGCTGACCTGCGATGGTCCGGGCAGGCCTTGAAAAACAAAGGCCTTGGCGAGTTGGCACAAGTCTCGCTTGATGAATGGCGTGCAGGAGTCAACACAGGTTCGCGGCACCACAATTTGCAATAGCCGACTAGGGTTCCGGCTTGCCGACAGGCAAGTGGCTGGTCCGAGAGTTGGCGACCTCCAGTAGAGGTTACACGGCGGGACAAAAGCCCGGGAGACAGGGACACCAGTGGTGTCACGTTGCTCCTGGCCGCCTTTTTTCACTACTGGAGATTTCTCAACATGCAAAAGTCTCGTCTCTTCGGTCTGCTCACGGCAGGCCTGCTTGCTGCGTTGAGCCTCTCGGCGAATGCCGCCCAAAAAGATCACTTCAATGTCTGCTGGACCATCTACGCAGGCTGGATGCCGTGGGAATACGCTGGTAGCCAGGGTATCGTCGACAAGTGGGCGAAAAAATACGGCATCAAGATCGATGTCACCCAGCTCAATGACTACGTCGAATCCATCAACCAGTACACCGCTGGCCAGTTCGATGGCTGCACCATGACCAACATGGACGCACTGACCATTCCGGCTGCGGGCGGTGTGGAAAGCACGGCACTGATCGTCAGCGATTTCTCCAATGGCAACGACGGCATCGTGCTCAAGGGCGAGGGCAAAAAAGTCGCCGACCTGAAAGGCATGGACGTCAACCTGGTCGAGCTGTCGGTGTCTCACTACCTGCTGGCCCGGGCGCTGGACAGCGTCAAGCTCAGCGAAAAAGACCTGAAGGTCGTCAACACCTCGGATGCCGATATCTCGGCAGCCTTCAATACTGACGATGTACAGGCGGTCACCACCTGGAACCCGATGCTTTCGGACATCAAGGCCAAACCTGGCGTGACCGAAGTGTTCAACTCCAGCCAGATTCCTGGCGAGATCATGGACATGATGGTCGTCAACACTCAGACCTTGAAAGACAACCCGGCCCTGGGCAAGGCCCTGACTGGCGCCTGGTTTGAAGTGGTCGCGCTGATGAACGCCAAAAACGCTCAGAGCAAGGCTGCGCTGGAACACATGGCCAAGGCATCGGGGACCGATCTGGCCGGCTTCCAGGCGCAACTGGACACCACCAAGCTGTTTGCCACGCCCAAGGAAGCCCTTGAATTCGCGACCAGCAAACAGCTGCCGGACACCCAGCGCAAGGTGGCTGACTTCTCGTTCGCCCACGGTTTGCTCGGCGAAGGCGCACGCGATGCCGATGCGGTCGGCATGTCGTTCGCCAATGGCGTGATGCTCGGCGACAAGGGCAATCTCAAGCTGCACTTTGACCCCAGCTACGTGCAGATGGCCGTCGACGGCAAGCTGTAAATCACGTTCAGTAGAAAGGTCATTGCCATGCGTTTGATAAACCGCCATCCGGATCGTGCCGGTCGCCTGATACTGGTGATCCTGCCGTTCGCCCTGTTGCTGTTCGCCTATTTCATGGGCTCGGCCACCCGGCTTGCGGAAAACCCCAGCGACAAACTGCTGCCCAGCGCGGTACAGATGGCCGATGCGGTCAAGCGCATGGCGTTCGTTGCCGACCCGCGCAGCGGTGACTACCTGCTGTGGCAGGACAGCGCATCGAGCCTGCAACGCCTGGCCATCGGCCTGGGGATCAGCGCGCTGTTGGGTCTGTGTCTGGGCATCGCAGCGGGCATCCTGCCGTTGTGCGGCGCAACGCTGTCGCCCTTGCTGACGGTACTGTCGATGGTGCCGCCGCTGGCCATTCTGCCGATTCTGTTCATCGTGTTCGGTCTGGGCGAGTTGTCGAAGGTGGTGCTGATCGTGATCGGTATCACACCGATTCTGGCCCGTGATCTGGAACAGCGTGCCCGGGAAATTCCGGTCGAGCTGCTGATCAAGGCGCAGACCCTCGGCGCCTCGACCTGGACGCTGATCCTGCGGGTAGTCCTGCCGCAGTTGCTGCCGCGTCTATTGATTGCCCTGCGCCTGGTGCTGGGTTCGGCGTGGCTGTTCCTGATCGCCGCCGAGGCCATCGCCTCGACTGACGGTCTGGGTTACCGGATCTTTCTGGTCCGCCGCTACCTGGCGATGGACGTGATTCTGCCGTATGTAGTGTGGATCACCCTGCTTGCCTGGCTGATGGACTGGGGCCTCAAAGCCCTGACCCGACGCGCCTTTCCCTGGTACGAAGGAGCGCGGACATGAGCTTTATCTGTGCGCGCAATGTCTGGCAGCAATACGACGATCAGGTGGTGCTTGAAGGCCTGAATCTGGACGTGGCAGAAGGCGAGTTCTGCACGCTGGTCGGCGCATCTGGCTGTGGCAAATCGACTTTTCTGCGCCTGCTGCTGGGTCAGGAAACCCCGAGCCGTGGTCTGATCACGCTGGACGGCAAGGCCCTGCGCAATGAGCCAGACGCCAGCCGTGGCGTGGTGTTTCAGCGCTATTCAGTGTTCCCGCATCTGTCGGTGCTGGACAACGTGGCGCTGGGTCTGGAGCTGCCCCGCTCGGCGTGGCTGGGCCGACTGTTCGGCCAGGCAAAAAGCGAGGCGCGCGAGCACGCTGCGCAACTGCTCGGCAAGGTTGGCCTGGGGCATGCGCTGGATAAATACCCCACGCAATTGTCCGGCGGCATGCAACAGCGTCTGGCCATTGCTCAGGCACTGATCATGAAACCCCGCGTGCTGCTGCTGGACGAGCCCTTCGGCGCGCTCGACCCCGGTATTCGCAAAGACATGCACCACTTGCTGCTGGACCTGTGGCGCGAAACGAAGCTGACCGTGTTCATGGTCACTCACGACCTGTCCGAAGGTTTCAACCTCGGCACCCGCCTGCTGGTTTTCGACAAGGTCCGCCACGACCCGCACGAACCCGGCGCCTATGGCGCGCGCATCACTTACGACATCCCCCTCAACAGCGAACGCCGCGCCGAACGCGCCGCCATCGATTCGCTGCTCAACGTTTCAGAGGAGCCCGTTCAATGACTGACTCAACCACGCTGTACCCGGTTTTCGCCGAAGAGATGCTGCCCGGTGGCGGCCATCGTTCGTTCATCCTCAAGCGCGGCGAACTGCTGCGCCTGACCGACCTGCACGGCAACGCCAACGTCAGCCTGACGCTGCTCAACGCTCACGAAAAAACCGAGCGGCTGAACCTGCCCGACAGCCTCAAATGCCAACACACCGCCAGGTTGAGCAACGGCCATTGCCTGTATTCGGACATGGGCCGTGTGCTGGCGGCCATCGTCACTGACACCTGCGGCTGGAGCGACAGCATTGGCGGCGTGCTCAACGCTCAGGAAGTCGCTGAAAAATACGGCCAGGGCCGTTATCAGGAATTGCGCAACGGCTTCTTTCGCAATGGCGTCGACAACCTGCTGGTCGAGCTGGGCAAATGGGGGCTGGGGCTGTCCGACCTGCTGATGACCCTTAACCTGTTCAGCCGTGTTGATGTCGACGATGCAGGAACCCTGCACTTCGCGCCGAACAACTCAAAAGCCGGGGATTACATCGAACTCTACGCACCGATGGACACGCTGGTGGTGCTGACCGCGCTGCAACACCCGATGGACCCCAACCCGGAATATGCCCCGCAACCGCTGAAGCTCAGCTGGATGAAAGCCGACGCCAGCGTTGCCGAGCACTGCCGCACCTCGCGCCCGGAAAACGAGCGCGGCTTCATCAACACCGACCGCCTGTTCGCCTGAGGAGCCCTGTCATGAATTCACACACTCACATTTGCTGCGACGCAACCATACCGGCAGGCGAGCCGTTCCTGGCCGAAGTCAAGGCCGGGCAGACCGTGCGCATCCTCGATCTGCAAGGCAACCAGGCGGTCGATACGCTGTTTTTCAGCCTCGCCAACCCGCGTGAACGCTACGACGTACAACGCACCTTGCGCCGCCAGAACAGCGTGTACCTGACCACGGGCAGCGTGCTGTTTTCCAATCTCGGCCAACCGATGCTGACCATTGTCGATGACACCTGCGGACGCCACGACACGCTCGGTGGTGCATGCGCGCAAGAGAGCAACACCGTGCGCTACGCCCTGGAAAAACGCTACATGCACAGCTGCCGCGACAACTACCTGCGCGCCTGCCTGCACGACGGGCGTCTGACCAAGGCCGACATCGGTCCGAACATCAATTTCTTCATGAACGTGCCGGTGACAGCCGAAGGCGGCCTGACCTTCGAAGACGGTATTTCCGCGCCCGGCAAATACGTCGAGCTGCGCGCTGAAATGGACGTGATCGTGCTGATTTCCAACTGTCCGCAGCTCAACAACCCCTGCAACGGCTACAACCCGACGCCTGCGCAGTTGCTGATTCGCGACTGATCCGGCACCAGCCCTCAGCAACGGACGACCGTTGCGTAGATAGATCAATAGCGGGACGGCCCGCTTCCCATCACGAAACCGAGCGCGACTGGGTTTCCGGGGTTATGCCATGTTCGACAAACTGCTGATCGCCAACCGTGGCGCCATTGCCTGCCGTATCCTGCGGACCCTGCGCACTTTGCAGGTGAAAGGTGTGGCGGTGTATTCAGAAGCCGACGCCGCAAGCCTGCACCTGATGCAGGCCGACGAAGCCCACAGCCTGGGCGAAGGCGGCGCAGCGGGGACTTATCTGGCGGTGAACAAGATCCTCGCCATCGCCAAAGCCAGCGGCACCAGAGCCATTCATCCTGGCTACGGGTTTCTCTCCGAAAACGCTGCGTTTGCTCAAGCCTGCGAAGACGCCGATATCGCCTTCGTCGGGCCGACGCCCGAGCAACTGCGCGTCTTCGGCCTCAAGCACACCGCTCGCGCACTGGCCAGACAGCACGGCGTGCCCATGCTGGAAGGCACCGAACTACTCGACAGCCTGGAATCAGCCATCGCAGCGGCGCGTGATATCGGCTATCCGGTCATGCTCAAGAGCACTGCAGGCGGTGGCGGGATCGGCATGCGGGTGTGCCGCAGCGCTGAGGAGCTGGCCGACTCGTTCGAGGCGGTGAAGCGCCTTGGTCAGAACAATTTCAGCGACGCGGGTGTGTTCATCGAGAAATACATCCAGCGTGCCCGCCATCTGGAAGTGCAGGTGTTTGGTGACGGTCAGGGCGAGGTGCTGGCGCTCGGCGTGCGTGACTGCTCGGTGCAACGCCGCAACCAGAAAGTACTGGAAGAAACCCCGGCCCCCAACCTGCCCGACGGCATGGCCGATGAACTTTGCGCGGCAGCCATCAAACTCGCCAGAGCGGTCAATTACCGCAGCGCAGGCACCGTCGAATTTGTCTTCGACAGTGAGGATCAGCGCTTCTACTTTCTGGAAGTGAATACACGTCTGCAGGTCGAACACGGCGTCACCGAGCAGGTGTGGGGTGTCGATCTGGTCAGCTGGATGGTGCAACTGGCTGCCGGAGACCTACCACCGCTGGAGCAATTGCAAGCCGGCCTGAAACCGTCCGGCCATGCCATTCAGGCACGGCTGTATGCTGAAGATCCGGGCCGTGACTTCCAGCCCTGCCCCGGCCTGCTGACGGCGGTGAATTTTCCGCCTGCCGATGGCCATGCACTGCGCATCGACACCTGGGTTGAAGCGGGCTGCGAGATACCGCCGTACTTTGACCCGATGATCGCCAAGCTGATCAGTTGGGCGCCGACCCGCGAGCAGGCCAGCGCCGGGCTGATCGATGCGCTGAACGAGACGCGCCTTTACGGGGTCGAGACCAATCGCGACTACCTGCGCCAGATTATTGCCGACACGCCGTTCGCCAGCGGCCAGCCATGGACCCGCTGCCTGGAAGGTCTGGTGTATCACGCTGACACGTTCGAGGTGTTGAGCGGCGGCACGCAAACCAGCGTTCAGGATTATCCGGGACGACTGGGCTACTGGGCGGTCGGTGTACCGCCATCCGGTCCGATGGACAGCCGCGCGCTGCGTCAGGGCAATGGCCTGCTGGGCAATGCCGAAGGATGCGCTGCGCTGGAAATCACCATGAGCGGGCCGTTGCTGCGCTTCAATACCGATGCAGTGATCGCAGTAACCGGTGCGCAGATCCCGATCGCGCTCGATGGCGAACCCTGCGCAATGTACACCGCGCTGCTGGTGCGCGCAGGCTCGACCCTTGCGCTGGGCACCATTGCCGGTGCTGGCGTACGCAGCTACCTGTGCGTGCGTGGCGGGCTGGACGTGCCGGATTATCTGGGCAGCAAAAGCACCTTTACCCTCGGTCAGTTCGGCGGGCATGGCGGGCGGGCGTTGCGTGCCGGTGATGTGCTGCACATTGCGCCGTTGCTGGATCGTAGCGCGGGCCAGTGGATTGCCGATGACGCACTTGAAGCGCTGCCTGACATTCGCCGGATAAGGGTCATTTACGGCCCTCATGCTGCGCCGGAATACTTCACTGAAGCATACATCGAGACGTTTTTTGCAACCGACTGGGAAGTGCATTTCAACTCCAGCCGTACCGGCGTGCGCCTGATCGGCCCGAAACCCGAATGGGTCCGCGCTGACGGTGGCGAGGCAGGTCTGCACCCGTCCAATATTCACGACAACCCCTATGCGATCGGCGCGGTGGATTTCACCGGCGATATGCCCGTGATCCTCGGCCCGGACGGACCGAGCCTGGGTGGGTTCGTGTGCCCGGTAACCATTATCGAAGCGGACTTGTGGCAGCTGGGGCAGTTGAAGGCTGGAGACAAGGTCCGGTTTCATCCGGTGAGTGTCGAGGCATGTCATGCAGCGATGAATTCAACGATGGACCCACGTGGGAGCGAGCTTGCTCGCGAAAGCGATATTCCACACGCAGAAAATACATCGACTGTACCGACCTCTTCGCGAGCAAGCTCGCTCCCACAAGGCACCGCGAACTCCTGTGGGTGCGAAGCTGTGCGCATAGAGGATTTGCCCTCCCCGGTCATTCTCGACATAGGTCAGGACGATAAACGCTTGGTCGCACGCCTGTCCGGCGATACCCATCTGCTCCTGGAAATCGGGGCGCCGGAGCTGGATCTGGTGCTGCGCCTGCGCGGCCATGCCTTGATGCTGGCGCTGGAGGCCAAGCAACTGGAGGGCGTGATTGACCTGACGCCAGGTATTCGTTCGCTGCAAGTCCATTACCGCCCCGAACAACTGCCGCTCCGGCAATTGCTCGACATCGTCGCCGGAGAGTGGGACGCAGTGTGCGCAGCGAAAGACCTGCAAGTGGCGTCGCGCATCGTCCATCTGCCGTTGTCCTGGGATGACCCGGCCTGTCAGCTGGCCATCGAGAAGTACATGACCACCGTGCGCAAGGACGCACCGTGGTGCCCGAGCAACCTGGAGTTCATCCGGCGCATCAACGACCTGCCCAATCTTGACGAGGTGCAGCGTACGGTGTTTGACGCCAGTTATCTGGTCATGGGGCTGGGCGATGTGTACCTCGGCGCACCGGTCGCCACGCCTCTGGACCCGCGTCATCGGTTAGTGACCACCAAGTACAACCCGGCGCGCACCTGGACCGCCGAGAATTCGGTCGGCATCGGTGGCGCCTACATGTGCGTGTACGGCATGGAAGGCCCCGGCGGCTATCAATTCGTCGGCCGCACGCTGCAGATGTGGAATCGCTACCGCGACGTTGCCGCCTTCGAGGGCAAACCGTGGCTGCTGCGCTTTTTCGACCAGATCCGCTTCTACCCGGTCAGCGCCGACGAATTGCTACGCATCCGTCGCGATTTCCCGCTGGGCCGCTTCGACCTGAACATCGAACACAGCACCTTGAACATGGCCGACTACCAGGCCTTTCTGAGCCGCGAAGCCGACGGCATTAAAGCATTCCGTGCTCAGCAACAGTCCGCGTTCAACGCCGAACGCGAACGCTGGATCGCCAACGGCCAGGCCGACTTCCAGAGCGATGAAGGCGTCGCCCCAAACACCCAAGAACTGCCTCTGCAAACAGGCCAGCAAGGCGTCGACAGCCATATCGCAGGCAATCTCTGGCAGGTCCAGGTGCAACCCGGCGAGCGTGTCGAAGCGGGCGATGTGCTGGTGATTCTGGAGTCCATGAAAATGGAAATCCCCCTGCTCGCGCCGGTCGCAGGAGTGGTGCAGGAAGTCCGGGTGCAACCCGGCTCTGCAGTACGCGCAGGGCAACGGGTGGTGGTGCTGGCAGCAGACTGAACCCATCAATTTTTCACTTTCAATGGAATCGCGTCATGAACGACACAGCACTGCCCAATGACCTGCGCCTGGATACCGTACGCACCGCTTACCTGTCCGGCCAGACTTCCCCACGCCAACTGATTCTGGCGCTACGGGAAAAAGCCGCAACGCTCAACGCGGATTATCACCTGTTCATTCACCTGCTCAGCCCGGCTGAACTGGAGCCTTATCTGGCCGCGCTGGAAAATCGCGATATTCATCGCCTGCCACTGTATGGCGTGCCCTTCGCGATCAAGGACAACATTGATCTGGCCGCCATTGCGACCACCGCTGCCTGCCCGGCGTACGCCTACACCCCAGAGCGCTCGGCGACCATCGTCGAGCAATTGATCGCGCTGGGGGCGGTGCCCATGGGCAAGACCAATCTGGACCAGTTCGCCACCGGCCTGAATGGCAGCCGCTCGCCCTATGGCGCCTGCCCTAACAGTGTCTTGAAAGAATACCCGTCCGGCGGCTCAAGTTCCGGCTCGTCACTGGCCGTCGCGCTGGGGGTCAGTAGCTTTTCGCTGGGCACCGACACAGCGGGTTCGGGCCGTGTGCCCGCAGCGTTGAACAATCTGGTGGGGCTGAAAGCCAGCAAGGGGCTGATTTCCACCGCCGGTGTCGTACCTGCTTGCCGTACGCAGGATTGCGTGTCGATCTTTACTGCCACAGCAAGGGAAGCCAGCCAGTTGCTGGGGCTGGTTGCCACGCTTGATCCGCGCGATGAATACAGCCGACACAACCCGCAGTGGAATGACGTTTCGGCTTTCGGCGCACCTCGGCCGTTTCGCTTCGGCGTACCGCGCGCTGAAGATCTGGAATTCTTTGGTTGTACCGAAGGACCGAGGCTGTTCAGCGCGGCCATCGCCCATCTCACTGCGCTGGGCGGCGAAGCTGTCACGGTAGACCTGTCGCCGTTTCTCGAAGCTGCGCGGCTGCTGTATGAGGGCCCGTGGGTGGCAGAGCGCTACAGCGTAGCCGGACAATTAATGGAAGAGCATCCCGACGCGGTATTACCAGTGATTCGCGACGTGCTGGCCAAGGCACCCCAGGTCAGCGGGGTCGATACGTTTCGCGCGCAATACCGTTTGCAGGCGCTCAAGGCGATTTGCGATCGGGCGCTTGAAGGGCTGAACTGTGTGGTAACGCCGAGCATCGGCCGCCCGGTAACGTCAGCAGAACTGGCTGCGGAGCCGGTGCTGCGCAATTCTGAGCTGGGCTATTACACGAACTTCGTCAACCTGCTCGACTACGCCGCTATCGCCGTGCCCAGCGCATTCATGAGCAACGGCCTGCCGTGGGGCATTACGTTGTTCGGACGGGCATTCACCGATCAATACCTGCTCAGCCTGGCCGATGCTTTCCAGCGGCACACCGACCTGCCTTTGATCGGCGGTGAAGCGCCTCGATTGCCCGCGCCGAAGACCGCAGCAGGTAACGATATGGCCCGGTTGGTGGTCTGCGGCGCGCATCTGGACGGACTGGCGTTGAACTGGCAGCTCAAGCGACGCGGTGCCCGCTTGCTGGAGTCCACACACAGCTCAGCCGACTATAAGTTGTTCGCGCTGGCCGGTGGCCCGCCATTTCGTCCAGGCATGGTACGGGTGGCCGAAGACGGTGTGGCCATTGAGGTGGAAGTCTGGGAGTTGCCCAGTGTCGAGCTGGGTTCGTTTCTGACCGGCATTCCGGCACCGTTGGGCCTGGGTAAGGTGCAACTGGCCGATGGTCGCTGGGAGACGGGGTTTATCTGTGAAGCCTACGGCCTGACAGGTGCTCGCGACATCAGCCATCTCGGCGGCTGGCGTGCCCACTTGCAACAGATGTAAGCGAAAAGGCGGCATGCTCTGACATGCCGCCCTGTCTGAAACGGCTCTGTTGCCTGGAAGGCTCTGCCACTACTACATAGTTATGTCATGTTCGGATGGCCTTGCCGACATAGTGCGCATCCACTCACTTCGACCAGCCGTCATGAACCACATCTGGAGTCCGCTTCGCCAGGACACCCTCTTTCACGCCTCATCGTTTCTGCTGGAACAGCCAAGCGTTCTGCTGCCAGAGTACAGTCACAACCGACACGATACGCTCAATGCCTCGGCGCCCTTTACCCTGCCTGCGCTCCGGTTTCCATCCCGTGAACAGCCACTGCCGCCGCTGGCCGAGAAGCACGATACGCAAGCGACGCGAAATACGACCACACGCATCGAGCGCACGCTCGACGCACTGCGCAAAAGCCCGGGCTTCGAGCTGATCGCCAACTCGGCCTTGCTCCTTGAAGCCTGCCAGCTGGATATGGACTTCCCGCCGACTCGAAAACACTATGTCCGCCAACAACTCATCATGCTGCTCGAACAAAAGACCGGCAAGACGCTGGACCCGGACACGCTGCGGATCACGTTCAGCACGCAGACCCTGCCCGCACTGAACGACGAGGGGCATGAGCGTTACAGCATTGCCCTGTCGCTGACCAACGTGGCGTTGGCGGTCTTCGATCCGGAACAGTTCGTGGCGCTGTATCGCAGTGAAATCACCGACACGCCCTTGTCCGAGGAAACCCCGTTACTGAGCGCAAGGCAGGTGCTCAAGTGGATCAGCGAGACACCGCTGGATCGAGACTACAGCATGGCTCTGGAGGCTTTCAGGGCACGGCACACAGTCACCTGCCGCACCTTGTCGCGGTTGGGTTTTCTGGATGCGCTGGCTCGCCAGTTCTTCCACGGGCACATCAGCCGTGACGGCTATTTCCTGACGCTGGACGCCCTGGGTCTCAGCGATTTCCCGGCCGACGCAGCGACACTGAAACAGAGCGGCTGCGGTGAGAAATCAGAGGTTCGAGTAATGTCACTCAACGGCGAAACGGTACCGGGCATTTTTCAGGTCAGGTCGAAAACCACCTCCCACTGCTTCATTCACATACTGAGTGCCAAGGGCAAAGTCATCGAATACATCAGTGATGATCCGGAACAGATGACCAGCAGGCTGCTGGAGGCCATGAATGCCTCGGGGCTCTATGGCTATGCGTTGCATGCACTTGATCAGGACGCAGGCATCGTTGCCAGCGCGCCGCTGCTCGCAGAAGACGTTTTTACCGAACTGACCCAGGCAGCATTCGCCGAGACACAGCTCAACAGCCAGAACATCGACCTGCTCAAGACCGTATCGCGCAGCCTCAAGCTGGCCGGGGCGGCAGACCTCTGGCAGACCGCTCCTGCCCTTCTGGAACACATTCCCTCGGCCTCCAGAATGGCTGCACAAATCATGGCGACTTATCTACTGGAACATCACGGTCTGACGCTCAACCCTGACCACGTGTTCATCGCCTATCTACCCGGTAACTCGATCAGCCCGCTGGGCGGAGCCCGCAATCCAGCCACGCATGTTCATACGCCCGATGAAAAACCGATCAGCCTGAGCGAAGCGCTGGTGATCAACTACAGGGTCGATTATCCCGAGGGCTATATTGATCACGAGGGTATTACAGAGGTCTTTCGCGACACCACCGGCCAGGGCGTACGCGCTCAGGGCCAGAGTTTGGCGATCAAGCCGCAGGCACTTGAAGACTATATCAAGGCATTCGATTTCCTGAGCTGGATGACCACACGTATTCAAGCGTTCTGGGGACAACAAAAAGAAGCCATCGAACAGGCACTCAGATCAGCCTTTATCCATCAGGCGCTGATCAGCCTGAAGCGCGGTAGCCTCAAACGCAGCGGTTTCGATCAAGTCGTTGAAGCGCTCGCCCCTTCTGCGCCAAATCACTGGCTGGTACTTGGCTTCTTCGTTCAGGGCTCGCTGCTCGACGGCATGGAATATCAATACACCGGGCTGTTGATACTTGAGCAACCCGGTAAACCGAAGGTGCTCTATCAGCCTGGGTATCCCGAAGCCTTTATCGAGTTTTCGGACGACGATGCACTTGAACGCTATCTGAACCTGAAGACCGCCCAACCGGACTGGCGTGAAGCCGTGATGCGCTACGTTCCCGTGCGCCATCACCAACGTCTGCACTACCTGTTCAAGCTATGGGCCGGCGTTCAGGCACCAGGCCCGCCCGTCTCCATACTGCGCCCGTGGACGGATGCGCTGTACAACCCTGACACTCGAAAAGCCCTGCACCACTCATTGTGTGAAAAAAAACTGGAGGGCTCGCCGTTCGATTATCTGCATCAACTCATGAAACAGAATTCGCTGGCTGATGCACAGGAGCAGATCGTGACCTGCGAACAGGTTTCGCTGGCGTACTGGACAGACCGTCTACACCATTTACAGCGTTTGCTGGTGCCCATGTCTCTGTTGCTGACACCGGCGTTTTTAGCGTCGCTGGCAGCGGATGTCGGCCTTACTGCACTGAGCGTTGCCTCCGCGAATTTGCCGGGCAGTCGTTACGCAGAAAAGAATCAGGCGCTGCTGGCAACATTATCGCTGGGCTTGTTACAGCTTGGGCCGCAGACACCGAGACTACTGCGCACACTGACCAAAATCGTCAAACCTGCCGCTCATACAGCGGGGGCGTCTTTAGCGTTGTCCGGTGGCTCACGAGGCTCCAGCCGTTTAGGCGCGCGGCCATTAAAACCGCGCCAGACACGACTGGAAAAATTCTTTCATACCGACGCCCTTCTAAAACGCTGGACCATCACCAGCATAGTGTCGCCCGGTTTGTTGCCGGTGCATGCCTGGAAGCTGGGCCGTCGTTTCCTGCTCTGGACGTCGGACAGAGGTCAGGCGCGGACACTGGTGGTCAGCACCCACGGGTACTACACGCCTTGGGCTACGACAGTGAAGATCCCCAACGGCACGGAGATCCGCACCTATGCGCCGCATGGTTATGAATTGGTCGACCCCAAATTGCACCGTATCGTCAACAAGAATGCCCGGCCGTTTGCCATCTCCAATACAAAGGAAAATATCCTGATGTATTCAGTAGCCGCGCATGAGCCATTGTTGATGACTGACAAGATACTCGCGGGCACGTCGCTGCCTGGCAGGCTTAAGAACTACAGCCTGTCCAAGTTCCAGACAACCAGTTACGAAACCTATGACGATATTGCACGGGTGGTAGGCAACTCGAACGCATCGCCCCTCAAGGGCTGGTTACCGCCAACGCCAATGGATGTACTGACGGTACGCAACCGCTTCGGCAAGGCGCCCCCTTCGTTGAGCGACCTGTTCAACAGTCTGTCGACACAGGGCATTCATTACGACAGGGTGTTGCTGGTGCACTGCCGATGCGCAGCAATATCTGCACTGTTGCGCCGCGCACCGGTTTATCATCCCCCTGCAACATAGCCAATTGGCAGAAGCGCCTGAATCAACTGCCACGATCATCGAGCAAGACAATCGCCATGAACGACACCCGCCTTTGCCCTCTGTGCGGTTTCAGCAACCAGTGCAGCCTGGCTGACCCGCGTACGGCAGACCAGGCCTGCTGGTGCTTTTCGGAAAGCATCGACCCTGCTTTGCTTGAAGCCTTGCCTGCGGACATTCGCGACAAGGCGTGTCTGTGTCCGCGTTGCGCCGGAATCCAGGAGGCCGCATCCGGCCAGCCTGCCGACCGGATCAACGAGTAAGATGCGCCCCCCATCCCCTGTCAGCCACTATCGCCATGCGTCTTGACCGCTTCCTCAGTAACCTGCCAAGCCTCAATCGCAAAAGCGTGCGCCTGGCGCTGGCCAGCGGGCGGGTGCAGGTAGACGGGCAAACAACCAGCGACCCGCACCACGAAGTCCGTGAGTTCAGTTGCGTAGCGCTCGACGGGGAAATACTGCAAGCCGGCAAAACTGCCCGCTATTTCATGCTGCACAAACCTGAAGGCTGCGTCAGCGCGACAGTTGATACACAGCACCCGACAGTCCTCGACTTGCTGGACGAGCCTGACAGACACGAGCTGCATATCGCCGGGCGGCTGGACTTCAACACCACTGGCCTGATGCTGATTACCAACGATGGTCAATGGTCACGACGCCTCACCCAGCCGCAGACAAAAATGCCCAAAGTGTATTACGTCGAGACCGAACAACCGATCGACGAACGCTACGCGGCCACATTCGCTGCTGGAATGTATTTTTCATTTGAGAACATCACCACGCAACCGGCGCAATTAACCCTGCTGGGGCCACGTAGCGCACGCCTGACTATTGTCGAAGGTCGCTATCACCAGGTGAAACGGATGTTCGGTCACTTCGATAACAAAGTGCTGCGCCTGCACCGGGAGAATATTGGCGAGCTGGCGCTGGACTCAGCCTTGGCACCCGGCAGCTACCGCGCGTTGCACGCTACGGAAATCAGCCTGTTCTGAAAAGTCACAACCGTTTGGCGGATTACGCAAACAAGGTACGAATGACACTTGCGGGTTAACGGATCGACTGCTTGACTGGGATTGTCAGTCCTTATGCGACTGATGAGTCAATCCATTATTCCAAGAAACACTTTGTCGTATCGAGCCGCTGGCTCGCGACACATTGCCCGCCAATAACAATACCTGTCGAACAGCTTATCGGATCGACATGGGCCTTTAATCGGCTATCGCCTGCCTGTCACGAAACTCGTGCAACGTCATGTGCACGCTTACCTGTTTACGCCAGGAGTTACACCTATGTCGCCAGAAAAAGCAGTGCTGGACATACAAGGACAGTTTCGGGTTTATACCGAGTTCTATCACACCGATGCCGCCGCAAAGACCATCATTCTGGTCAACGGCTCACTGGCCACCACCGCGTCATTTGCTCAGACCGTCCGCAACCTTTACCCCACATTCAACGTGGTGCTGTATGACCAGCCTTACTCGGGCAGGTCCAAGCCACACAACGTGCACGGCGCACCGCTGACCCGGGAAGAGGAAGGCCAGCTGTTGCTGGAACTGATCGACCATTTCAACGCCGAGCACGTTCTGTCCTTCTCCTGGGGCGGCGCAGCTACGCTGGTTGCGCTGGCGCATCAACCAAGACGCATCGAAAGCGCGGTCATCAGCTCGTTCTCACCGGTTATCAACGGTGCCATGCGCGAGTACCTGGACAAAGGCCTCGACTACCTCGGCGCACATAGCCGTTACGACATGGGGCATCTGATCAACAACACTATCGGCAAACACCTGCCGTCGCTGTTCAAGCGCGTCAACTATCGCCACGTCAGCAGCCTGGACGGTCATGAATATGACCAGATGCACTATCACTTCAGTCAGGTACTCGAGCTTGACCCGGACAATTACCTGACAGCAGGAAAGCGCATCAAGGCCCCGGTACTGTTCATCAATGGCGCCTGGGACGAGTACACCTCCGCGAACGACGCCGCGCAGTTCTCCCGATACCTGCAGAACTGCAGCTTCAGCACCATCGAAGCCACAGGCCACTTTCTGGACATGGAACACAAGGCCGCCTGCCGCGACTCGAAACAGGCGCTCATGAACTTCCTGCAACCGGCACAAGCGTCATCCAGCGTCTACAACCGGGTTCAGGGCCACCATGCTTTCGCCTTCTGAAACACGTCAACGCCTCTCCGTCAGCCCACACGCATGTGCAGCTGGCGGGGGGTGTGCGAGGGTGTGATCAGGAGGGAAATCGCTGCGCGGTGAAATTAGCGCTTCAAATAAAGGCAGGGTTCTGGTACAAAGTCAGCCGCTCAGAGCAGGTCCCAGAGCGGGTATAGTTTAGTGGTAAAACGAAAGCTTCCCAAGCTTTAGTTGAGGGTTCGATTCCCTCTACCCGCTCCATTTCTCTCCTGACACGTTAATTCTCCTCAAATCTCCGAATGGCACGTAGCGTGACAACCTCTACCGCTGTCCGAGCGGGATCTACGCTTCTTCGCATAGCTGCTCATGTTCAGTATCGCCTCTATCTTCAGTCAGACTGATATCCATACATCAACGCGTTCCAGCCACCTGACCGCCGAAAAAGCGATAGTACGCAGCGTCTGGAATGACGACTTACCAAGCTTGGGTACATGCTAACGACTTGGCAGGAAGCACGTGCTCGCGCCAGCTCAAGCGTCAGAACCCTGGAAACTGAAATCAACTACCTGACAGTTTTTTGAAGATGACCTGCGAGCGTTAACAGGCCACTATCCGTTGCACCCAAGCCATCAAGTTCAGAGGGGCCTGAGGGTAACCAACACCCCGCCAGTCCCATCCTCAATCAACCAAATAGTAACGTCAGGCGCAACACCTTTGACCTTATCCCCCCGGGGAGGATAAGGTGTCAGCCTGGATCATTCACCAAACAGGCTCAAGCGATGAGTGAGCACGAACATCCGTATGACCATACGCACCAGTCACACGAGGCGATCATCAAACGTCTCAAGCGTGCAGACGGCCACTTGCGAAGCATCATCACCATGATCGAAGACGGCCGCGAATGCGTGGACATTGCTCAACAGCTTCATGCAGTCGAGAAAGCGATATGTCAGGCGAAACGCACGCTGATCCAGGATCATATCGATCACTGCCTTGAAAACACCATGGGTGCTCTTGCCAAAGGCGAGCGAGCGCCACTTGAAGCCTTCAAGCAAATCACTAAATACCTGTAAGGCCTCACATGCCCGACTTTGCCGATTTATTGCAGCGAGGCGGTGCACACGCTTGGCTGTACTTCCCCAGCGCCATACTTTTAGGGGCATTGCACGGCTTGGAGCCAGGGCACTCCAAAACCATGATGGCGGCATTCATCGTGGCCATTCGGGGATCGGTGAAGCAGGCTGTCATGCTCGGGCTGGCGGCAACGCTTTCCCATACCGCTGTTGTCTGGTTGGTCGCCATCGGCGGCATGTATTTGGGTCAGGGCCTGGATGCCGAAACGACCGAGCCCTACTTTCAACTTGCGTCCTCAGCGCTGATCATCGCCATCGCGCTGTGGATGCTGTGGCGCACATGGCGTGGCGAGCAGCTGTTTAAATTCGAAGAAGAAAACGGTGCCCACAGCGATCACCACGACCACGAAATACACCACCAAAGCCATGACCATGACCTGGAACACCAGCACGGCCATAGCCATGATCACGGCAATCCGCAAAGATTCACGCTGGCTGCCGAGGGCTATCAGGATGCTCATGAGAAGGCCCATGCCGAAGACATTCGCAAGCGGTTCACCCACCGAGAGGTCAGCAACGGTCAGATTCTGATGTTCGGTTTGACCGGCGGGCTCATCCCTTGCCCAGCCGCAATCACTGTTTTGCTGCTGTGCCTGCAAGTGAAGCAAGTCACGCTGGGGGCCGCGATGGTGCTTTGTTTCAGCATTGGTTTGGCAATCACTTTGGTGACTGTCGGAGCCGCTGCCGCTATCGGCGCTCGCAAAGCATCAAGCCGTTTTCCCTGGCTCAATGCAGCTGCCCGACGAGCTCCGTATCTTTCCAGCGTGTTGATCATTTGCGTCGGCGTGTACGTGGGTGTCCACGGCTGGAACGGATTGTATTCGTGAGATGACATCGTGTTCGAGCTGACCAGCTATCTGGGCCTCTTTGCCGTGGCATTTGGTGCCGCAACGCTTCTGCCGCTGCAGTCTGAAGCAATGCTGGCCGGTATGCTCCTTTCGGAACGCTACGCGACGACTCTTCTTTTGGTGACGGCAACGACGGGCAATGTTCTGGGGTCGGTCGTGAACTGGTATCTAGGGCGCTCGATTGAACGCTTTCGGCACAAGCGCTGGTTCCCCATCAGCGAGCGACACCTCGACAAAGCGCAAATTATTTACAGGCACCATGGACGCTGGGCATTGCTGCTCAGTTGGGTGCCCATCATCGGTGACCCGATCACCATGATCGCCGGTGTCATGCGCGAACCGCTTTGGAGCTTTCTTCTCGTCGTCACTTTTGCAAAAGCTTTACGCTATTTGACGCTGACAGCGATCACGCTGGGGTGGGCGGTATAGAGGTGATCGGCGGTGGCGGCTCGAATAGTGGGTAGACACTCCAGATAGAGTGCCCGGTTTCGCTTTGATACTTATTTCAATTTTGCAAAAAATTGAAATAAAACCCCAACCTCCGTACTCTCCATCTCAAATTCCTGGAAATTTGAAATCATGGTCAAGTCGCCGCCTGCGCTCATCCAGAATCCGTTCGCCATGATTATCAGCGATCACGCCGATCAGGCAGACGCCTACCTTGAGCTTGCGCAGCCCTTCGATGCGCAGGGACGTTATCTGCATTTCGATAAACTGCGTTTCAGATTTCCTAAATCGCTGGATGCAGCTCTGGCCTGGTCGGTCGTCAGGCAAGCCAGAAATCGCCAGCTAGTCACGGCCATATCTCTGGGTGAACCATCTCGGCCCTGCGGCTTTCTCTATACGCCTGCAATGCAAATGGCTGTCTCTGCCGGTGACCAGAATACGACCACAGCGGCGCTGGAATGGATGTGCTCCAGAATTGGAGAGTCCAGGCAACTGACGTACCTGCTTAACGATCTGGTCGAAGACGAGGCGATCAGCAGCAGCCAGCTTGAGGGGGCTGCAACGACTACCAAAGCAGCAAAGGAGTTGCTGAAAAGAAAGCGTAGCGCCCGGACTCCCGACGAAAAGATGATCATCGGTAATTTCCGGATGATGCAACATGCGTGGGAATGCCGGGACCAGGAACTGTCGCTTGAGCTGATAACCGACCTGCATCAGGTGGGTGTCGAAGGGATAGAAGACGAGCGTTATTGTCCAGGCGAATTACGGTCAGTGGATGACGTTGTTGTCGAGGATGGAAACGGAAACATTGTTCATCAGCCACCGCCCGCTCAAGGCATTCAGAAACGGCTTCTGTCGGTTATTGCGTGGGCGAATAGCGAGCACTCGGACCTGGACAGTCCAACCTACATTCATCCGTTGATAAAAGCGGTCATCCTCCATTTCGTGATTGGTTATGAGCACCCATTTCACGATGGCAACGGTCGAGTCGCCAGGTCGTTATTTTATTGGTACCTGTTCAAATGTGGTTTTGGCGGATTCAGGTATATCGCCATCAGCACGCTTCTGAAAATCGCTCCGATCAAGTATGAAAAAAGCTACCTGTACACCGAAACGGATGACATGGACCTGACGTACTTCATCGACTATCAGTGCCAGGTCATTGCGCGGGCCATCAAAGAGTTTATGAGAAATCACGAAGCGAACGTGGCTGCAATTGATCGCTTCAACGCGTTCCTTTACGAGTCGGGGCTGTACACGAAGCTGTCCGACAAACAACGAATCATCTTCAACGTGGCCAACTCATCAGACATAAAGTCTTTCACCGTGACCGATGTCAAAAACAAGCTGGGGTGTGCTTACAATACAGCGGCAACTGTACTGAATGGTTTGGTGGACCTGAAACTGTTTCACAAAATGAAGACCGGCAGTGAGTCGGTTTATTCGATGATCGATACGACTCAACTATTGAAATCATCATCGTAAACCAACACCTACCTTCCCCACGCCTGCGTCTTCCGGTACGCGCGCCCTGGCCTCTTGCGCCGAAACCGGCACCACCAGAAACTGCCGATAATCCCCGAAAGCCTCCAGCACAGATGTGTCCTGAGGACGATAGTCATCGCCACTCATCTGTTGCTGATTCGCCACACACGCTCTTCCAATAACACTCATACATACATCGTTTGCGCCAGCTGGACCCGGACCAAACAAAGCAAACGCGGTACCCGGCTGATCCGTGTCGTTGAACAGTGGATGAGCTACGTTTTCAAAATCATTCCCTTCCACCAGCAACTGTGAGGATGAAGTCCGCGACATGATTGCGCCCTGGTAGGTCATGCGCTGAAAAACGTTATTGACCAGTTGAGCGCGGACTTGCGCATTATTCATGCCTCCGGAATGCGGCGCTCTTCCCGAAGCGTCGTGTATGTAGTTTTTCGACAGCGTCAGCGTGTCCTGACTGCCGAGGAACAGCCAGACCCAGTAATGATGACCATCGCAGGTCGACGAGTAAGGCGTGCGACCGTCGAATTCATTGCTGGAAATGGTGACGTGTGAAGCAGTGCCCCAGCCTGTCACGATCATTTGTCTGCCGATACGCGCGAAGGTGTTGTGGTCAATCCACACGCCATCGGCCTTGTTCAGAGTGAGCGCATCTCCGCCCCATACGACACTCGGGTTGATGTCTGAGAGCGTCAGGTTACGGACAATCACGTTATGTGCGCCGTCACCGATGAACAGCCCCGCACCTTGGATACCAGCCTTTTTGCCCACGCCTATCAGGGTCTTGTTCGATCCGACTTTCAGTGGCTTCAGCCCTGCATTGTCGTAGGTCACCATGACCGGTGGCCTGGATTGGCAGAAGTTGTTGGGACCATTGAGTGCAAGCTGCTCGCCGCCATGCGGACACTGTTTGACCATGCAACCCGGTTCGGTGGTTTCGGCACTGCCTTTGGCAACGAGACTCCCGCGAAAATCGAACAGGTGCTCCAGCACAATGACCCGCGGAGTTTCATCGGTACAGGCACCGCGCGAGTCGTAAGACGCGCACAGTGCAGACCGAAGCTGATCAAGTGTCGAAGGGTGTACTGCCGCGGCGGCTCCGCCCCCCGTAACCCCTTTGGCAAAACCTTCAGGCAAGTCCGCTGCCTCCAGGTATTGCGCCCCCGACAGCATCAGGAACAAAGCAGAAACGCATTGCAAAAGAGCACCCAAAAGCCTCATTTGTTGAACTTCCAGTCCCATTCGCGAAGGGTCGCGAAAACAGTCTGAATGCTAAACGCAGAGCGGCCTGCCTTACTCGTATTCTGTAGCCTTCGTCAGGCTCTGTTCAGCCGCGAGCATCACTCACGAAAACGCCAGCTCCATTCTGATACTGTCGATTCCAGGACCATGCCCGTCCACTTCGACAGAGGTCACGACAAACCCCAGATTCAAGTAGAAGCCCTGAACGTGCTGGCTGGTATCGATGTGGGAACGGGTGACGCCCGGTAATGACCTTACGACATCAAGTCTCGCCTGGGTCAGAAACCTGCCCAGGCCGCTACCGTGTTGCTCACTGTGGACCATGCCCCATGTAAGCTCGGCCACTGACGGGTCTGACAGCACGAGGTATCCCCCGCAAGCCAGAACATCGCCATCACGCTCGACAACGAAGTAATGACCCAACGGTGCCAGCAGGAAGCTTGCAAATTGCTCGCGCTCCGCAGGATCAAAGTAACGCGGTACGTTGCTGTCGAAAATATCCAGACAGATATTCCGGGCCGAAAATGTGTAGGGTAAGAGCGTTGCCATTTTTAGCCTGTCTGTTGCGGTTGATCACATTGCCTGACGAAATATCTCCTGAATCTGCTCAAGATCGGCACGACGCGGATTGGTCAGACCGCACGCATCTTTCAGGGCATTGGTGGCCAGGATCGGAAAATCCTCTTCCTTGACGCCAAGCACCGCCAGCCCCGCCGGGATGTCCACGGCAGCCGACAGTGCGCGAATGGCCTCGATTGCCGCCTGAGCGCCTTCTTGCGGAGAAAGACCACGAATATTGCAGCCCATCGCATGTGCAACATCAGTCAGCCGCGCAGCGCTGACGCTCGCATTGAAACGCTGAACATGAGGCAGCAATACGGCGTTGCACACACCGTGCGGCAAATCATAGAAGCCGCCCAGTTGATGCGCCATGGCGTGTACATAGCCCAATGATGCGTTGTTAAACGCCATGCCGGCCAGAAACTGTGCGTAGGCCATGTTCTCGCGCGCAGTAATGTTCGCTCCATTGGTGAAGGCGTCGCGCAGATTGTTGGCAATCAGTGCCATGGCCTGCAACGCGCAGGCATCCGTGATCGGAGTGGCAGCCGTCGAGACATAGGCCTCTATCGCGTGAGTCAAGGCATCCATACCGGTGGCGGCGGTCAGTGACTTGGGCATGGCAATCATCATGTTCGGGTCGTTTACGGATAACAGTGGCGTCACGTTACGGTCAATGATGGCCATTTTTACGTGGCGCGCTTCGTCGGTGATGATGCAGAAGCGGGTCATTTCGCTGGCGGTTCCGGCGGTGGTGTTGATCGCAATCAGCGGCAACTGGGGTTTTGCCGAACGGTCGACGCCTTCATAATCACTGATATGCCCACAGTTACTGGCGCACAGGGCAATTCCCTTGGCGCAGTCATGAGGTGAACCGCCGCCCAGAGAAATCACGAAATCGCACTGGCGTTCCCGCAGCAAGGCCAGACCGTTCTCGACGTTGGCGATGGTCGGATTGGGTTTGGCACCGTCATACACCACCGAGTCGATGCCCTGCTCCACCAACAGCCCCGCGACCTGACTGGCCACACCGGCCTTGGCCAGCCCTGCGTCGGTCACGATCAACGCCTTTAGAAATCCGTATTTGCGAATGGCGAGCATGGCTTCATCAATGCAGCCAGTGCCGATGATGTTCACTGCGGGGATGAAAAAGGTGCTGATCATGACGGACCCTCGTGGGTAGCTCGGATGCTTGGGTGATAGCTCAAGCATCCGCCGTGTGCGAGGTACAACCATTGACCTGGCGCAACGAAGCAGCCCGATAGCAGACCGTTGGTCGAAGATTCTTCGGTCTACGCATGCAGGGTGGCTATTTCAGCCGATGAAGCCGTCCGCCCTCAGCAGCGTTTCAAGGCACTGCTCGCTGATGCCGTAAAACGTCTTCAGCTCCTGGATACGCGCGATCAACAGGTCCGGGTTGACCGGTTCGGCGCGCTTGACCGCCAGTATCATCTTGTTCTTGTTGGTGTGCTCCAGAGAGATGAACTCAAAGACCTTGGTTTCGTAACCGCACGCTTCCAGCAACAAGGCACGCAGGCTGTCCGTGACCATTTCTGCCTGCTGGCCCATATGCAGGCCGTATTGCAACATCGGTCTCAGCAAGGCCGGGCTCTGGATCTGCAGGCGAATCTGTTTGTGGCAGCACGGCGAGCACATGATGATCGAGGCGCCGGAGCGAATGCCCATATGAATGGCGTAGTCGGTTGCGATGTCACAGGCATGCAGCGCGATCATCACATCCAGCGCGCTGGGCGCGACAGTACGCACATCGCCGTGCTGGAACGTCAGGCCAGGGTGCTCAAGACCCGCCGCGGCGTTATTGCACAAGGTGACCATGTCCTCACGCAGCTCGACACCGGTCACTTGCCCTTGCGCCTGCAAGGTATTGCACAGGTAGTCATGGATCGCGAAGGTCAGGTAGCCCTTGCCTGAGCCGAAGTCTGCCACCTTGATCGGCTGATCTAGCTTGAGTGGCGATGAACTCAAGGCATGGGAAAACACTTCGATGAACTTGTTGATCTGCTTCCACTTGCGCGACATCGCAGGGATCAGTTCATGCTGCCGATTGGTGACACCCAAGTCGGCCAGGAACGGGCGGCTCAGCTCCAGATAGCGTTTTTTCTCACGATCATGCCCGGCCGAAGGAGCTTCACGCTCCTGCTGAGCCTTGCTTTTGAACAGCGTGGTCTTGCCCTTCTTGCTGAATTCCAGCTGCACCTCGTCGGTCAGCGACAGCAGATGCGCGTTCTTGAACGATTCAGGTATCAGGCTGGCAATAACGCCCACAGCTTCTGCAAGCGGGAAATTCTTGGTGATATCGCGGGTCTTGTAGCGATACACAAAGGTAAGGCATGGCTGTTCCTTGACGGTCAGCGGTTTAATGATGACCCGCTGTAATTCGGCCTCGCTGCCCACGTATTTGGCCAGCACCAGCTTGATCAGCGAGTTTTGCGACAGGCTGGTGTCCAGCAGGCCGAGAAACTGCGCGCGGTGATCGGTCGCAGTGTTGGATGACGTGGGGGTAATGACTGACATTGAAAATGTGCCTCAAACGTCCCGGCCGGGACTCGAAAAATCAGACCGGCATTTTAGGCGCGTCGACGCGTCAAGGGCACCTCTATTTTTCAAAGACTACACACACTGTTTGCACGGACCTACACACCAAAGCGAAACACACATAACCTGTAAAACAATCACGACGAAAATCACGAGCCATTACTTGTACCGCGCAAAAACACCTTTATAGTCGCCCTCACTGATGACAGACAATCAGATCTCACTCTTGGAGCTTTTTGCTCTAACAGAATAACTTGTACAAGGAACGTGCAGTATGTTGAGTCAAGCAGCACTCTTGGAAAACGAAGATATCGCACGGGTTACTTTAAAACCCGTAGAGTACTTGAGCCTCATATTCGATGATGAAAAAAACGGAGGCCGGAGCGCGGCACTTATTCTGACCAGGGAAGACATCCTCAGTCTTAAGCGTTACGAGCGTCACGCCCTGAATATTCCCACCTCGCTTACTCGTGTCGAACAGCAATTGGGTTTTACAAGAAGTTACATTCCCGGGCTTGAGCCCAAAGATATGCTGGTGACTTACCAGGCAATCAATAATCATGGCAAGAGCTGGCTCAGTATCGAGGATGGCATCAAACGCAGCGGGTTCGCCATTGAATTGTTTGCCACCCAATTCTCGAGACAGGGCGAACAGATCATCAACCACATCGAAAAAATGGATTTTGCCAGACAACTGGACCTGACCGTTGCCGATTTAAACATCGAGGAGGTCCGTAACGCTGCGCCGGTACCACTCGGCGAAACCGATCAGAGGGTGTGTATCACGCTGGCAGAGTTTCTGAAGAAAACGGCGTCACAAATAAAAAACCATCAGCACGCTGCGCAAACCCTGGCGGACCACATCGATACGTTCAGCACCGTTCTCAGCGTCCAGCTCATTCCCGGCATCAATGACAAGGTGAAACTGGCAAATTGTTCTGATCTGGACCAGCAGATCCAGGATCTGGAAAAAGATATCGAACAACTGACGACGGAAATCGAGCAGAAAAACAACGAGTATAAAACCGCCCTTTATAATATTGCCTGGGGTCTTTTCGGCGGGCCCATCGGGGTCGCTATCACGGGGGGCATTTTTGGCGCCCAAGCGGAGGACATCCGAAAAGAAAAAAATCGAATGGTGGATTCCAAGAACCAGAAAGTTCAAAAACTCGAAGAAAAATCTCCTTTGGCAGCCGCCGTGCGCAGCCTGCAAATACTGTTTGAAGACATGAATATTCGCATGATGGACGCTCACCAGAGCGCCACCCATTTGAAAGACCTCTGGACCATGCTGGCGGCGTATATCGACCGTTCTGCCAGTGAACTTTCAGCGATCACGACTGATCAGGCGCTGATGATTTTCGCTATGCAGTTTCACGGCGTAGTCACACCTTGGCGGGAAATAAGAGGCATGGCGAATCAGCTACTCAAGATATTTGATAGTGCACTGGATCAGTTTCAACGCGAACAGCAATCCGGCAAGAGAGGACAATGATCATGAGCACTGAAACCCTGAGTGAGCCGTTGGTCCTCACCCCTCCCGACAATGAAGTCATGACAGCCGCCCGCCAGAATATTCTTGCGCAGGTGAGCAGTTTGAAGCTGAACTTTCTGCCGGCCATGAAAGAAAAAATGCTGCCGCTTCAAGACGCATTGATTAGCGCAGACAAGGCCTATCGCCAGGAACTGGCCAATATCACCGTGCAGTTGAATACTGTAAACCTGAAACCGATCGATCAGAAACAACAACTGATTGAGGCCGACGCAACGCTCAGCGACAAACAGAAACAACAAGCGATCAACCTGCTGAACGGGCAGCGCATTCGGCAGGTATCGAATATCACAGCTGCGGTACGCCGCAGCGCGGCGGCCATTGCCGAGCACAGCGATAATATGGCGCAGATCAACCTGACGCTGGAAAGCAATCGTTTGCTGGAAACACTCCAGCAACAGATCGACAGCATCACCCAACGATCAGCCACTTTAGAAAGCGCAATGGCTCTAATCGCTGAAGACCGACGCCTGCTTGACGCAACGATCAGTACGCTTGAAAAGTACAACATTGCCGACCTGTTCAAGGAACTACTGCCTACCCCGGAGGAGCTACAGCTCATCATCACACCATCGCCAGAACTTGCGCTGGTCTCCGCAGGGATTGCCAGACTTGAAAAACTACTCGACAAGATCAGCAGCGCCCTGACTTATCTTGATCTTACTCGAGAGCGCGACAGGCTAAGGTCGCGCTATAACGCCCTGCTCGACGACTCCCGCCTGTCTACCCAGGAAACAAAGGTAATCAAGGAAAAACTCGACGAGTTGACAGGGCTCGCTGCCGTCGCTCAGAGCAAAGCACTTTGGGTACAAGAAGCGAAAAAGGTTTATCAATCGCTCTATCATTTTCTGGATCAGATAACATCGCCAAGTGATGCTTCGGCGTTGATCAGCGAGCATGTCGAACAACTGAAGACCTACATAAAATCGTTTTATGACGTAAAACGTATCGTCTGACCCGCACGACTTTCAAGCAAGGCAGATGTCGATAAAATCGACATCTGCTTTTTGCCGTTACCCCAACACCACCAGCCGATTCGGCAGCTCATTCCTGCCGTGCGTCACTGGAACGTGATCGGCAAGCAACTCGCCACAGGCATGGATACAGCCGAGAAACCCCTGCAAGGTCTGCCCGTCTCTAACCTGCTGGGTAAATACGTCGACCATCGCCTTCCAGGTATCGTCATGCAGACGACTGGCAATGCCATGATCAACCAGAATTTCGACATACCGTTCGGCCTCACTGACAAAAACCAGAATGCCGGTTCCGTCATGGGTCTTGTGCAGGTTTTGTTCAAGAAACTGCCGACGTGCCAGATTTCCGGCTCTCCAGCGCCGAACCGAAAGCGGCACCAGCAAGGCCGACACGTTCGAAACGCGGCAGACCAGCGCCACAACAATGAACGTACTCATTTGCGCCAGCATCAGTTCGTCCGCGCTCAACCACTGAACGCAGTAATTGACCGTGCCCGGCAGCAGCAGGCCGATCAACCCGGCCCAGATCAGCGGCATGTACGCGTAGTCGTCGGCACGAGCAGCCAGTACCGTAACCAGTTCGGCATCGGTGCGCTGCTCGACGCGATCAATCGCTTCGGCGACCTGCCGCTGTTCATCTCTGTTCAATAACGCCATGCTTCCCTCATTGACCAATCGATCCGCTACCAGTTGCCCGAAGCCCCGCCACCGCCAAAGCGACCGTCATTGCGGTCAGCGGCCCTTTCACGTGCAGGCCGGGCAGCGGCCCCGCGTTTGATACTGATGATCACGATGCCCAGCACGATGAGGGTCAGAACAATCGCGATCAGCCAGACCTGATCGTCACTGGTCTGCTCTTCATATTCGGACATCTGTCTCGTCGGTTCGGGATAATCCGGTATCTGACCGCCCAAAGCCGCAATAACCGCCCGTGTGCCGCGCTCGATGCCGACCGAAAAACGATTGTCGTCAAACTCGGGCGTCATCAACATATCCATGATCAAGGAGGCCTGGGCGTCATTGAGACGATCCTTCAGGGCTGTACCGACTTCCATGAATACCTTGCGCTTGTCACGGTAAACCACCAGCAGAACGCTGTCGTCTTCGCCATGCGGCCCAAGGCTCCAGGCATCGCCGAGTCGGGCACCGAACTCTTCGATGCTCGTACCCTGCAGATCGGCCAGGGTGACCACTACCACGCGCTCACCGGTGGCCTGCTCATGGGCACGCAGAAGTCTGGCCAGACGAACTGTGGTCTGGCTGTCGAGCATTTGTGCAGCATCGACCACACTGCCGGTCATTGGCGGAAAAACCAGCGCGGTTGGCTCCGCCTCGGCACGCAACCCACCTCCCAATAGCATCACCACGTACAACATCCATTGTGAAACAGACTTCAAAATCAGACCTCCGGTGCTTTTTTGAATCTATTGAAACGACACGCCTTAGCCAAAACACAAGTTCCCCGGCATAATCCATCGCCAACGCCTGATGCGGTCAATAGCTGATCGAACAGGGTTTGTACAAAAATCAATCAAACCACCATTTTCGTACACACCTTGGGGGGACTTCGTACAGTGAAGCGGATGGCAACTATCCTTGCGCCCTGTACGAACCATAACGCCAAAGGTCCATAACCCAAAAACTGGCTGTCGGATATTAAACGCGAGTTGCTGACAAAAGCCTTGAGAAATCATTCATGAATAAGCTGTGTTTATTAGGTTTGCTGGTCGGGATGGCCAGTCAGTCGGTGATGGCCCAAAGCGCCGCCGCCACGGACAATACAACGCTTCAAGCCAAGAATGCCTTCATCGGCAAACTCATGAAACAAATGACCCTGGACGAAAAGATCGGCCAGTTGCGTTTGATCAGCATCAGCGCCGACATGCCACAGCCGCAAATTCTCAAGGAAATTGCTGCCGGAAGAATCGGCGGCACGTTCAACTCCGTTACCCGTTCGGAAAATCGTCCGCTGCAGGAAGCTGCTGTCGCCAAAAGCCGTCTGAAAATTCCGATGTTTTTTGCCTACGACGTGGTTCACGGTCATCGTACGATTTTCCCGATCAGCCTGGGCATGGCCGCCAGCTGGGACATGGACGCCGTCGCACTGATGGGCCGGGTTTCGGCTAAAGAGGCAAGTGCTGACAGTATCGACATGACATTCGCGCCCATGGTCGATATTTCCCGCGATCCACGCTGGGGCCGCAGCTCCGAAGGCTTTGGCGAGGACACCTACCTGGTGTCACGCATTTCCGATGTGATGGTCCGGTCTTTCCAGGGCAAGAACATCGCAGCCAATGACAGCATCATGGCTGCCGTCAAACACTTCGCTCTGTATGGCGCGGTCGAAGGCGGACGCGACTACAACACCGTGGACATGAGCATGACGCGCATGTATCAGGACTACCTGCCGCCCTACAAGGCTGGCATCGATGCAGGGGCTGGCGGCGTAATGGTTGCGCTCAACTCGATCAATGGTGTCCCGTCGACCGCCAACAAATGGCTGATGCAGGATCTGCTGCGCAAGGACTGGGGCTTCAAGGGCGTGACCATCAGCGACCATGGCGCGATCAAGGAACTGATCGACCACGGCGTGGCCAAGGACTTTCGCGAGGCCGCCAAGCTGGCGATCAAGGCTGGCGTCGATCTGAGCATGAACGACGTGGCCTATGGCGAGCAGTTGCCCGGGCTGGTCAAGGACGGCGAGGTTTCCATGAAGGAAATCGACAGCGCCGTGCGTGAGGTACTTGGGGCAAAATACGACATGGGCCTGTTCGCCGCTCCTTACGGCCGAATCGGCGTCGCTGCCGATGACCCGGCAGACACCTATTCCGACGACCGCCTGCACCGTGCCGAGGCTCGCGATGTTGCGCGCAAGACACTGGTGCTGCTGAAGAACCAGAACGACACGCTGCCGTTGAAGAAACAAGGCACCATCGCGGTTATTGGTGGATTGGCTCAAAGCCACCTCGACATGCTCGGCAGCTGGTCGGCAGCGGGCCGTCCCAACCAGTCGGTCACTGTCTATGAAGGGCTGGCCAACGCGGTCGGCGACAAGGCCAAACTGGTTTACGCCCGTGGTGCCAACGTCAGTGACAACGAGCACATCCTCAACTATCTGAACTTCATCGAGAAGGAAGTCGAGGTCGACCCGCGTCCCGCGCAGGAAATGATCGACGAAGCGGTCAAGGTCGCCGAGCAGGCTGATGTGATTGTTGCCGTGGTAGGCGAGTCGCGCGGTATGTCCCATGAGTCGGCCAGCCGCAGCAGCCTGAACATTCCGGGCAAGCAGCGTGACCTGATCAAGGCACTCAAGGCCACGGGTAAACCACTGGTGCTGGTGTTGATGAATGGCCGTCCGCTGGTACTGGTCGACGAGCAGGAACAGGCCGATGCCATGCTCGAAACCTGGTTCCCGGGCACCGAAGGTGGCAACGCGGTGGCGGATGTACTGTTCGGCGACTACAACCCGTCGGGTAAGCTGGCCATGTCGTTCCCGCGCTCGATCGGTCAACTGCCGGTCTACTATGCACACTTGAATACCGGCCGTCCGTATCATGAAGACAAGCCGGGCAACTATACCTCGCACTATTTCGAGGAGCCCAATGGCCCGCTGTTCCCGTTCGGTTACGGTCTGAGCTATACGCAGTTCGACGTCTCGGACATCAAGCTGTCTGACGCCAGCATGACGCGCAAAGGCAAGCTCACTGCCAGCGTAACCGTGAAAAACACCGGCAAGGTTGCAGGCGCGACCGTGGTGCAGTTGTATCTGCATGATGTGGCTGCCTCGATCAGTCGCCCGGTGAAAGAACTGAAGAACTTCGAAAAAGTGATGCTTGAGCCTGGCGAGGAAAAAGTCGTTAACTTCACGCTCAGTGAAAACGACCTCAAGTTCTACAATAGCGAGCTCAAGTACGCTGCGGAACCTGGTGAATTCAAGGTCATGATCGGCCTGGACTCGCAGACCGTGAAAGAAGCGACCTTCAATCTGTTGTAACGCTCGTCCATGGCGCGTTCGCAGGCATTGATCTGCAAACGCGCCAGCGGAGTCCGATCAGGCCGCAACATGACGCTCAAGCATCGTTACTGGCGCGTTACCCTGTACATGCTGCTGATTATGGCCGGTGCGGTGCTGTGCGCCGGGCTTGCGATGCATCAGGCCCAGCGTCACGCGCTATCAGAAGATGCGGTGCGTGCCGAAGGGCAATTGGCACTGTATGCCAATACCCTGCATACCCTGATCGAACGTTATCGCGCCCTGCCCTCTGTTCTGGCACTGGACCCGGAGATTCGTGCAGCGCTGAGCGGTCCGGTATCCGCCGACGTGCAGAACGCACTCAATCTCAAGCTGGAAAAAATCAACAACACGGCGCATTCATCGACGCTTGAGTTGCTCGACCTGCACGGTCTGGCGATCAGCGCGAGCAATTGGCGCGCACCCAACAGCTATGTCGGCCACAACTACGGCTTTCGCCCCTACTTTCTGCAAACACGGGCTCAGGGTACCGGGCGCTTTTACGCGGTCGGTGTGACCACCGGAATCCCTGGGTACTTCTTGTCCAGTGCGGTGGTGAACGATACGGGTGCCTTCATCGGTGCGATGATCGTGAAGCTGGAGTTTCCAGACCTTGAGCAGGAGTGGGGCCAAGGTGACGACCTGCTATTGGTCAGCGACGAAAAAGGCATCGTTTTCATTGCCAATCAATCGGGCTGGCGCTATCGCGAGCTGCTGCCTATTTCTGTAGAGGACCGTGCCGACCTGCTGCGCACGCGCCAATACGACAAGAAAGTACTGTCCCCGCTGCGCAGTCGGGTCATCGAAAGCTTTGGCGAAAACAGTCATTTAAGCCGTGTCGAAGGCCCGGATGGCACCACGGATTATCTTTGGCAGTCGCTGCCGCTGCCCGATGAAAACTGGACCTTGCACCTATTGCGCAAGCCACCCACGTCCAGCGAGGACATTCGCAACGCGGGCCTCGCCGCAGCGGGCATCTGGCTGGCACTGGTATTTCTGGCTCTGTTTCTCTATCAGCGCTGGCGACTGGCGCGATTACGGGAGCGCAACCGGGACGAACTGGAGCGTCTGGTACAGGAACGCACCCGTGATCTGCAAACCGCGCAGGACGGTCTGGTCCAGTCGGCCAAACTGGCGGCGCTGGGGCAGATGTCGGCAGCGCTGGCCCACGAAATCAACCAGCCGCTGACAGCCCAGCGCATGCAACTGGCAACCGTACGGCTGCTGCTGGATCAGGGCCGAATCGATGAAGCCTGCAAAGCGCTGATTCCGGTCGATCAACAATTGACACGTATGGCCGCCTTGACCAGCCATCTGAAGACCTTTGCCCGCAAGAGCCCCAGCGGTTTGCGCGAGAGGCTGGACCTGGCCACGGTAGTCGATCAGGCCTTGCTGTTGCTCGATCCGCGCCTGCGCGAGGAGCACATCGACTGCGTGCTGCATCTGTCACGTCCCGCGTGGGTGCGTGGCGATGCCATACGTCTGGAGCAGGTGCTGATAAACCTGCTGCGCAATGCACTGGACGCCATGCGCGAGCGCCCGTCCAGGCGCCTTGAAGTGCGTATCGACGCCATCGACAAGCAATGGCGGCTCAGCGTCAAAGACAACGGAACGGGGATCGCCGAGGAAAACCTGGCCAGTATTTTCGATCCGTTTTTCACCACCAAACCTGTGGGCGATGGTCTGGGCCTTGGCTTGGCCGTGTCGTACGCCATCATTCACGAACTGGGCGGGCAACTTACGGCGCAAAACCATGCCGAAGGTGCTGTGTTCTGGTTCAGCCTGCCCAATGACTTTCTGGAGGCCTGACCCGACATGTTGAACGCGGTCATCGTGGTAGACGACGAGGCACCCATTCGGCAAGCCGTCGAGCAATGGCTGACGCTGTCGGGGTTTGAGGTGCAAGTCTTCGCCCGTGCCGAGGAGTGCCTGGCACAAATGCCGGAACATTTCCCCGGTGTGGTGCTGACCGACGTACGCATGCCGGGCATGAGCGGTCTGGAACTGCTGAGCCGAATGCAAGGCATGGACCCGGACCTGCCGGTCATCCTCCTCACCGGCCATGGCGATGTGCCAATGGCTGTAGAGGCGATGCGCGAAGGTGCCTATGATTTTCTGGAAAAGCCCTTCAGCCCCGAAACGCTGATCAGCAACCTGCGGCGCGCGCTGGAGAAGCGCCAACTGGTGCTGGAAAACCGCCGCCTGCATGAACAGGCAGATGCAAGAATCCGACTGGACGCCACGCTGCTCGGCGTGTCGCCCAGCCTGCAGACCTTGCGCCGCCAGGTGCTTGAGCTCGCGCAACTGCCGGTCAATGTAATCATTCGGGGGGAAACCGGCAGTGGCAAGGAATTGGTCGCTCGCTGCCTGCACGATTTCGGTCCACGCGCCGGCAAACCTTTTGTCGCGCTCAATTGCGCGGCCATCCCCGAGCATCTGTTCGAAGCCGAGTTGTTCGGGCACGAAAGCGGCGCGTTTACCGGTGCACAGGGCAAACGTATCGGCAGACTGGAATATGCCGACGGCGGCACCGTGTTTCTTGACGAAATCGAGAGCATGCCCATGGCGCAACAGGTCAAGCTGCTACGCGTTCTGCAAGACAAGCGCCTTGAACGGCTGGGTTCGAATCAGAGTATCGACGTCAACTTGCGGATCATTGCTGCGACCAAACCGGACCTGCTTGAAGAGGCCCGCGCCGGGCGCTTCCGTGAAGATCTGGCCTATCGCCTGAACGTTGCCGAACTGCGTCTGCCGCCGTTGCGCGAGCGCCTTGAAGACATCGCGCAACTGTTCAGCCACTTCGCCCGAGCCGCCGCCGAACGCATGGGCCGTGAAGTTCCAGCACTCAGCGCCACGCGCCTGACCCAGTTGCTCAGCCATGACTGGCCCGGCAACGTACGCGAGCTGGCCAATGCGGCCGAGCGGCAGGCGCTGGGCCTCGAACTCACCCCGACGCAGCCCGATATTCAATTGCAAGGGCACTCTCTGGCAGCACGCCAGGAAGCCTTCGAGGCACAATGCCTGCGCGCTTCGCTGACCCGTCATAAAGGTGATATCAAGGCTGTGCTCAACGAGCTGCAACTGCCGCGACGGACGCTGAACGAGAAAATGCAGCGTCATGCTCTGGTACGGGAAATGTTCCTGAACTGATGGCTGCGCACATCCTGTATGGCTTCTTCTGGCGATAACCGAACATTTCCCGCGCTGCCGGGTCTGCATACTGTCCCGGCTATGTAAGGCCGTGATGGCTGGATAGTTTTAAGGCATAATGACATCATTTCCGCCTGGCTATTCAAGCTCACATTGGCAGTCCGAAAGTTGGGGCATTTTCTACCGTGAATACTCCCCTCGACCTCCCACTGGGAGGCGGCGATATGGGCCGGCTCATCCGAGAGACAGACTGGTCGACGTCTGCGCTGGGACCGAAGCAAGCATGGCCAGCAGCGCTACTGTCATCAATGAACCTGATGCTCAGTTGCCCCGACAGCATGTATCTGCTTTGGGGGCCGGACTTTGTCCTGTTTTTCAATGACGCCTATGCCCAGGTTTTGCCCGTTGCAGCAGAGCAGGCTCAAGGACAACCCATTGCCTCGGTGTGGGGCGATGCCTGGGAGGCCGTGCGCCCGCTGGCCGAGCAGGCGCTTGGTGGACACAGCCGCCGGTCTGACAATATTGAGCGCACCATCGTCCGCAACGGCAAGCCCGAGCAGACCTGGTGGTCGCTTTCCTATTCGCCGCTCTACGGCGATAGCGGCCTGATCGAGGGCGTGTTCTGCCGGGTCAATGAAACCACTTCCCAAGTCATTGCCCAGGCCCGACAAAATGAAAACGAAGCGTTTACCGAGCGTGTTCTGTCGAGCATCAATGATTGCATCAAGGTGCTGGACCTCGATTCGCGCCTGACCTTCATGAGCGAAGGCGGTCAGCGGATCATGGAAGTCAGCGATTTCAACGCGATTCGCGGCTGCCCCTGGCCTGACTTCTGGCAGGACCAGGGCAATCTGGACGCCATCGCTGCTGTCGAAGCGGCCCGCGCGGGTCAGAACGCCAGTTTCATGGGCTCGGCGCAAACCATGGCGGGCACTGTCAAATGGTGGCATGTGCAAGTCAGTCCGATCTTCGGCAAGGACGGCAAGCCGGAGAAAATTCTGTGCGTGTCCCGCGACATGACCCAGCTCCGAGACGCTGAACAAGCGCTGATGTCTCTCAACGAAACGCTTGAGCAGCGTGTGATCGAGCGCACCCGTGACCGTGACCGCATCTGGCGCCTGTCGACTGACCTGATGCTGGTGGCGCAATTCGACGGGATCATCTGCGCGGTCAATCCGGCCTGGACTCAGGCTCTCGGCTGGTCGGAAGAACAACTGCTCGACAGCCAGTTCCTGGGGCTGGTACATCCTGAAGACGTGGACAGTACGCTGGCCGCCATGAGCGGGCTGGAAAACGGCCAGACCATTCCTCACTTCAAGAATCGCTATCGTCATCTGGACGGTTCGTACCGGACCATCTCGTGGACTGCCGTGCCGGACCAGCAATACATTCATGCCGTCGGCCGTGACATTCAGGCCGAGGAAGAGGCCAATGCAGCGTTGCGTCTGTCCCAGGAGGCCCTGCATCAAGCGCAGAAACTGGAGGCTATCGGCCAACTCACCGGCGGTGTGGCGCACGACTTCAATAACCTGTTGACGGTAATCCGCTCCTGCAGCGACCTGTTGAAGGCACCTAACCTTGAAGAGCATCGCCGTGTGAAGTACGTCGAGGCCATTTCCAGTACGGTAGACCGGGCGGCTCGTCTGACCGGTCAGTTGCTGGCCTTCGCCCGCCGTCAGGCCTTGCAGCCGGAAGTGTTCGATGTCTGCAAGAGTGTGGCGCGTATTGGCGAGATGATGGATACGCTCACCGGCGCACGCATTCAGGTGAGCATCGACCTGCCTGCCGAGCCGTGCTTTATCTTCGCCGATGGCAGCCAGTTCGACACTGCGCTGGTCAATATGGTGGTCAACGCACGCGATGCAATGTCGGGCGCGGGCCGACTCAGCATAAGCGTTGAATGCGCTGCCTGCCCCACTGCCGATCAGCCTGCCTCACTCAGCGATGGCGATTATGTGAAGGTGTCGCTGACCGATACCGGCGCGGGTATCGCCAAGGAAAAACTGGGCATGATCTTTGAACCGTTCTACACCACCAAAAGCGTGGGACAGGGTACAGGGCTGGGGTTGTCGCAGGTATTCGGCTTTGCCAAACAATCGGGCGGCGAAGTGCTGGTTGAAAGCGAACTGGGCAGAGGCAGCTGCTTCACGCTATGTCTGCCGAGTGCAAAAAATCACGAAGTCGTCGCGCAAGACAAGCACTGCGCGCCTGCCGCGTTGCCCGGCCTGTGCGTTTTGATGGTCGAGGATAATCAGGACATCGGTACTTTTACCCGACCGATGCTTGAGCAGCTTGGTTTTCAGGTGCTTTGGGTCAAGAGTGCCACCGAGGCGCTGCATGAGTTGTCCGGTAACCCGGAAAACTTTCATGTGGTGTTTTCGGATATCGCGATGCCCGGCATGAGCGGGCTGGAACTGTACGCCGAAATCGAAGCTCGTTATCCCTGGATGCCGGTCGTCCTCACCTCCGGCTACAGCACTGAATTTGCAACGATCGCTCAGGACGAAACACACCGCTTTGACCTGTTGCAAAAACCCTACTCCAGAGAAGATCTGGCAGCGATCCTGCACAGGGCGGTGAGTCGCACTGGAGAATAATAATGCTGCAAAGGCATCCTGACGCGGGGTGCCAGCAGGCATTCCCGACGCATAAAACCAAGACAACACCGGTGGCCTTGATTCAGAATCACGCAAAGCATTGCAACAATCCTTGAGCAGGGAGCATTTTTGAGATGATCGTCGGTATTGACCTGGGCACTACCAACAGCCTGGTGGCTGTCTGGCGCGACGGCAGCAGCGAGCTGGTTACCAATGCGTTGGGAGAAACACTGACCCCAAGTGTGGTCGGGCTGGACGACGAGGGGCAGATTCTGGTTGGCAAGGCGGCGCGCGAACGTCTGCAAACTCACCCGGACAAAACCACGGCGCTGTTCAAGCGTTACATGGGCAGCGCTCAGGAGATTCGCCTGGGATCTGCCACCTATCGCCCGGAAGAGTTATCTTCGCTGGTGCTCAAGAGTCTTAAAGCCGACGTCGAGCGCGCGTTTGGCGAGCCTGTCACCGAGGCGGTGATCAGCGTTCCGGCATACTTCAGTGACGCTCAGCGTAAAGCGACGCGCATTGCCGGTGAGCTGGCCGGCCTCAAGGTCGAGAAGCTCATCAACGAGCCGACAGCAGCAGCCTTGGCCTACGGACTTCATCAGAAGGAAGGCGAAACCTCGTTTCTGGTCTTCGACCTGGGCGGCGGCACGTTCGACATCTCGATCCTCGAACTCTTCGACGGCGTGATGGAGGTGCGTGCCAGCGCAGGCGACAACTTCCTGGGGGGTGAAGATTTTGATCAGGTCATGGTCGAGCACTTTGTCAGCCTGCACCGCGATGAGGTGGAGTTTCCCTCAACGGAGCTGATTGCACCGGCTTTGCGGCGCGAAGCCGAGCGGGTGCGCAGGGCTTTGGGTCAGGACGGGAGTGCCGACTTCGTATTGCGTCACGCTGACAGGGAGTGGCGCAAGACCATTACTCAAGAGCAGATGAGCGATTTTTATGCGCCCC
Source organism: Pseudomonas syringae group sp. J248-6 (assembly GCF_032586995.1). NCBI lineage: Bacteria > Pseudomonadati > Pseudomonadota > Gammaproteobacteria > Pseudomonadales > Pseudomonadaceae > Pseudomonas > Pseudomonas syringae group sp. J248-6. Next base: position 228,432 of record NZ_JAWHOP010000003.1, read on the forward strand.
TGCTCAACCGCCTTCGCGCTCCGGCCGAGCGTGCGCTTCGAGATGCAAGGATACGCGTCGCCGATCTGGATGAGATTCTGCTGGTGGGCGGCACAACGCGGATGCCGCTGATCCGCAAGCTTGCAGCGAGCCTGTTCGGACGCTTCCCTTCCATTGCACTCAATCCCGATGAAATCGTCGCACAGGGCGCCGCGGTGCAGGCGGCGCTCAAGCACCGGGACGCAGCGCTGGAGGAGATCGTCCTCACCGATGTGTGCCCTTACACGCTGGGGATCGAGACCATTACGCAGGTTGCCAATCGCTATGAGAGCGGTCATTACCTGCCCATTATCGAACGCAACAGCGTCGTACCGGTCAGCCGGGTTAAAACAGTGCAGACCGTCAGCGATGATCAGGAGCATGTCATGGTGCGGATCTTTCAGGGCGAAAGTCGCATGGTCAAGGACAACATCGCGCTGGGCGAGCTCATTATCCCGATCCCCAAGGCGAAAGCCGGCGAAGTGGCACTGGATGTACGCTTTACCTATGACAACAACGGCCTGCTGGAGGCCGATGTGATGACACAGCTGACCGGGGAACGTCACAAGCTGGTTATCGAAAACAACCCTGGCGTGATGACGCCTGATGAAATACAGGAACGCCTTCAGGTACTCGAAGCGCTCAAAGTACATCCACGCGAACAGCAGGCCAATACCCATTTGATCGCCAGACTTGAACGCCTGTATCAGGAATGTCTGGGCAGCGATCGCGAACTTATCGATCACTGGACCACCCAGTTTCAGCATGTCCTGGAGACGCAGGACGAGCGGCAGATCAGCGAAATTCGCAAGCAACTCAAACAGGAAGTCGACAAGTTCGAGCAGGGCGCAAGATGATCGACTGTTGGTCCGTACTTGAGCTGAATAGCGATGCCGACGAGCGCAGCATCAAACGACAATATGCCCGATTACTGAAGGTCAACCGTCCTGATGAAGACCCGGCAGCCTTCCAGAATCTGCGTGATGCCTATGAAGAGGCGCTGGAGCTGGCACGATCACGCGCGGATGAGGACGACCAGCCCGTCATGCTGCGCCAGCCTTTGCCGGAGCCCTCGCCTGCCCCGCTTCTGACAACGACCGTTATCGAGCAGCCCGGTGGCATGGACTGGCTTCAACAGGTCAGGCAAACCAACGCACAGAACCTGCCCGAGCAACAGCAGATCGCTATGGAGCATGGACAGGCGGAGCGCTTTCAACAACTGTTGCTGCTGGAGTGCCTGAACGACTCGGCGCGTCGTGTCGAGTTGATCAAGGCTGCATTTCAGCATCTGCGCTGGCTGACAGTATGGCAAAGCATTCACATCAGCAGCTACCAGCAGCACGCCTTGGCCGAGGCGATATTGCGCGAGGCGTTCGAAGCGTTCAGTGCACTCATCGAGAGTGGGCAACATGCACGCTTTATTGAAGAACTTCGGACACTGGAACAACAGCCCTGGCTGACAGAGCTTGAGCGTCGCGAGCATTTGCAATGCCGGTGCATGGTATTGCTGATTGCCAGCCACCATGTGACCTCTGACCTGCTGGAACAGACGCGCGCGGTATTTGGCTGGAACCTGCAGCAAAATCTCCACCCCGGTCCCGAAGACCTCTGGCAGGCGTTGCGCCAGCGATACGAAGAAGTGGAGTACGCCGAGCATCTGCAACGCCTGCTCGATGCCAAACCAAGTACTGCCGAAGGCAAGGCAGCGCATTTGATGTTCAAGCCGCCACGTCTGGCCGCACGGATCCGTACTGCGGTCAAGCAAGACGCTTCGGTGTGGAACGCCTGCGCGCATATTCAGGAGCAGTTGACCGTCCACTACCCCGACGTCCTCAAGCGCTACCCCGAAGCAGACCTGAACGCCTGGAAACTCATGCGTGAGCAGAGCGACTTCACGCCGCTCATCTGGGTCTACATTGGTGCGTTTCTGTTGGCATTGCTGGCACCCCCGCTAGCGCCTGAAGGTGTGGAATACAATCCGGGAACGCGGGTTCTCATGCTGTTCCTGACACCGTTCTGGACAACGGTCAGCTTTTTCATCTTCATCTGCGTGTGGCGTCCGCTGATGGTTCTGGCAGAGCCTGCCGATGCCTGGCTGAGCAGCCGGTTACTACCCAAGGTGCTGAGCTGGCCCGGTGCCCAGGCGCTGGTCTTGCGGCATGGCCTTCCATTTTTGTTTCTGGGCCTTGTCCACGTGCTTGACGGCCCGAGGACACTTCTGAGTTATCTGGTGCTGGCGGTGCTGTGGGTCGCCCTGTCGCCTTATCGCTATCTGTTTCAGACAGCGCCTGCCAGGCAGAAGATTCGGCAGTTTTATGCAAGGCACACGATCATGGTGATCATCGGCACGCTGAGCATCGTCATGGCAGCGCTGTTGTTCTCCTCTAAACTGAGCGCTTGAGCGGTCTTCTGTCGGCAATCGACCAGAACAACCTACTGCAAGCGCCCCCATCGGCAAGAATCCGCCTACCTCAATCGGGCAGATAAGCGGATTCTTGCTCATCAAAGTCTCGCAACCGCTCTGGAACAGGCTCTCATGGTGTGGCACAGCTCCTGCTACGTCACAGGCAGGGCAGCCAATGCCTCCTTCCAAAAATAATGAAAAACAAGGAACACCATGGAAACTTCCAATCCCGCCTCCCGTGGGTCGGCTGCTACTGCTGCCGGCCAAAAAACCACTTCCAGCCGTTTAAAATCCATTTTCAGCGGCTCGGTCGGCAACATGGTCGAGTGGTACGACTGGTACGTCTACGCCGCTTTCTCGCTGTACTTCGCCAAAGCGTTCTTCCCCAAGGGCGACACCACCGCACAGTTGCTCAACACGGCCGCGATTTTTGCCGTCGGCTTTCTGATGCGACCTATCGGTGGCTGGCTGATGGGGCTTTACGCTGACTACAAGGGGCGCAAGGCTGCGCTGATGGCATCGGTGCTGCTGATGTGTTTCGGCTCTCTGATCATTGCCCTGACCCCGGGCTATGAGAGCATCGGCGTCGGTGCCCCGATCCTGCTGGTGTTCGCCCGACTACTGCAGGGCCTGTCTGTCGGGGGTGAATACGGCACCTCGGCCACCTATCTCAGCGAAATGGCCACCAAGGAACGTCGCGGCTTCTTTTCCAGCTTCCAGTACGTCACGCTGATTTCCGGACAACTCATCGCGCTGGGCGTGTTGATCGTGTTGCAGCAGACACTGACCACAGAGCAACTGTATGCCTGGGGCTGGCGCATCCCGTTTGTCATCGGTGCCCTGTGTGCAGTCGTCGCGCTGTTTCTGCGTCGTGGCATGGAGGAAACCGAGTCGTTCACCCGCAAGAAAAAGGAAAAGGCCAAGGAAAGCCTGATGCGCACATTGATGCGTCATCCCAAGGAACTGATGACCGTAGTCGGCCTGACGATGGGTGGGACCCTGGCTTTCTATACCTACACCACGTACATGCAGAAGTATCTGGTCAACACCGTCGGCATGAGCATCACCGACTCGACCTCGATATCAGCGGCGACACTGTTTCTGTTCATGCTGTTGCAGCCGGTGATTGGCGCACTGTCCGACAAGGTCGGGCGGCGTCCGATCCTGATTGCGTTTGGCGTACTGGGAACGCTGTGTACCGTACCGATCCTGACCACGCTGCATACCATTCAAACCTGGTGGGGCGCTTTCTTCCTGATCATGGCGGCGCTGATCATCGTCAGCGGTTACACCTCGATCAACGCAGTGGTCAAGGCCGAGCTGTTTCCGACCGAGATCCGTGCGCTGGGTGTCGGCCTGCCATACGCACTGACGGTGTCGATTTTCGGTGGTACTGCGGAATACATCGCACTGTGGTTCAAGAGCATCGGCATGGAAACCGGCTACTACTGGTACGTAACCGCTTGCATCGCCTGTTCGCTGCTGGTGTATGTCTTCATGAAAGACACGCGCAAACATTCGCGGATCGAGACAGATTGATCGCCCTTCATTAACCCGCTTGAATGGCATGCCAACGCCTGAGTTGGCGTGCCGTTTCCACACCGGAGTGAGGAGCATCAATATCGGTTACATCGATACAACCGCCATCAATGCCCCCTGGAGCGACATGAGCACTTGCTACAAAGTGTTTCAATACAGTGCACACTTTCGAGGCCAATCAGCGATAAGACATTGAAAAAATTACACTTCCATTTTGTCAAGTGGCTTTATTACAAGATTTTTCAAAATATGCACCTCGATAACGCAACATCGCCTGCAAGGCCCGAAATCAGAGCATCACAGCCAACTATCATTTTCAGCGATGGTCGCTAGCAATCCGATTAACTTCTTAATAATCCGCTGGCGCGTAGCATTGCCTCCATACCGGGATGACAACTCACCCGACACTCATTGGAGACATCATCATGAAAACCACTAAATTGATCTTCGGCCTGGCTTTCTCTGTTCTGGCTTCCAGCGCCTTTGCACTTCCAGTCACAACTGTTCAAAACGATATGTCCCGCTCGACCATCGTTGCTGAAGGCGGCACCAAACACACTAATGTCGGTTCAATTCGTGTCGCTGCTGACGGCGCAGACCGTGTCGGTGCGAATCGTCAGGCTGCCGATGGTGCAGACCACGTCGGTGCCAATCGCCTGGCCGCTGATGGCGCGGACCGTGTCGGTGCAAACCGTCAGGCCGCCGATGGTGCAGACCACGTCGGTGCCAACCGTTTGGCCGTTGATGGTGCAGACCGCGTAGGTGCCAATCGTCTGGGTTGATAGCCCACGCAACGCCCCAAGCCCGGCCGATGTCGGGCTTCTTCATGTCTGGCCCAGGCGGAAATACACGCTGCTCTGGCATCCTCTGCAAATGCGCAGCACTATGTCCGCATCCTACAGAGCCCATCAGGAATCGAGCATGTCAGACGCTATTCACTCCTACGAGCCATCCAAGGGTCACGGCCTGCCGCATGACCCGTTCAACGCGATTGTAGGGCCACGCCCGATCGGCTGGATTTCATCGCAGGATGCCAACGGCAAATTGAATCTCGCACCCTACAGTTTCTTCAATGCGTTCAACTATGTGCCCCCCATCATTGGGTTCTGCAGCGTTGGTCGCAAGGACAGTCTCAATAACATCGAGCAGACCGGTGAGTTTGTCTGGAATCTTGCGACCCGCTCGCTGGCTGAAGCCATGAACCAGAGCTGTGCCCCGGTAGCGCCGGATGTCAGCGAGTTCGAGCTGGCCAACCTCACGCCACTGGCCTCCCATATCGTTTCGGTCCCACGTGTGCTGGAGACGCCGGTGTCGTTCGAATGCAAAGTCACCCAGATCATTCAATTGCAACGCGCCGACAAGGAGCTGGTGCCCAGTTGGCTGATTCTGGGCGAAGTGGTGGCCGTACACATCGAGAAATCCCTGCTCAAGGACGGTGTTTATGACACCGCGGCCGCTGAGCCGATCCTGCGTGGCGGCGGTCCTGCAGATTACTTCCAGCTGGGGCCGGAAGCGCTGTTCAAGATGTTCCGTCCAGGCGCCTGATCAGGAATCGCCCCATACCGGCTCGCCCTCGGCATCAATGTCGATCAGCCGCTGCAGTTCCTGTGCAGCGGCCAGGTCGGCGTCATCGGCAGTCTTGAACTTCTGGTCCGGCAGCAGCGCATGAAAGCGCGGCGCTCCGCCGGCACCCAACCCCTTGATGGCAATTGCCGCGTTGTACCCCTGCTCGGAAGGCATGACTGCCGACACCACTTCAAACCCGTTGTATTCCTTGCGTGCCATGCGTCTGGACCCTGCTCATAAATCAAAGCGCGAATTCTAGCGCGTCTTCAAGCGCATTCGTCACGCAGCAAGCGCAGATGATGACTACCGACGCAAACTCCAACCGTGTCCTACACTTTAATCAGTTCTTTCAAACTGCTCTGTAGCCGAGGTAAGGAGTGCGTCATGAAAGCAATAACAAGAAAATGCATGGTTGTCGCAGGAGCTCTGGCGGTATTGGCCGTGTACAGCGCCGGTGCCTATCGTAACGAACTGGCGCGCCAGGCCCCCTATGTCTCCAGCTGTACGTTTGGCCATTGCGTGCCAACCGATGCCACCTTCAGCGCCTTGCGATGACGCTTGCGGAGCATGAATTGCGTCATCGTTCAGCAAAGGCAGCTATCGATTAGCAAGCTATCGGATTAGACTGGCCAGACTCTCCCGCCACACTTGCGGCGGGTCAACACTGCCATCAGGTTTTGCCTTGACCAGTCTTACTCAAACGCCTCCGGCCATTCGCAGCATTCTGTTTGCGTTGATGATGGCGGTATTGCTCAGCGCGCTGGATCAGACCATCGTTGCCGTTTCGATGCCTGCCATTTCCGCCCAGTTCAGGGACATCGATCTGCTGGCGTGGGTCATTTCCGCGTATATGGTTTCCCTGACCGTTGCAGTGCCGATCTACGGCAAGCTGGGCGATCTATACGGGCGGCGTAAACTGATGCTGTTCGGCCTGGGGCTTTTCACCCTCGCCTCTTTGTTCTGTGGCATGGCGCAGAGCATGGAACAACTGGTGCTGGCGCGCGTCCTTCAAGGCATCGGTGCAGGCGGCATGGTTTCGGTAAGCCAGGCAATCATCGCCGACATTGTTCCGCCTCGTGAGCGGGGCCGCTATCAGGGTTACTTCAGCAGCATGTACGCCCTGGCCAGCGTTGCGGGCCCGGTGTTGGGCGGTTTGATGACCGAATACCTGTCATGGCGCTGGGTGTTCCTGATCAATCTGCCCTTGGGGGCCGCCGCGCTGATCGTCGCATATCGAACCCTGGTCGGCCTGCCGGTGCCACAGCGCAAACCGATTATCGACTACCTGGGGACGGTGCTGATGATCATCGGCCTGACCGCGCTGCTGCTGGGAATTACCGAAATTGGTCAGGGGCATGGTCTGGGCGATTTCGAGGTTCAGCTGTTACTGGGCACCGCCCTGCTGACGCTGGGCATTTTCGTCTGGTACGAACGCCGCACCGCCGAGCCCCTGTTGCCCATGCACCTGTTCACCAATAAAAGTGCCGTGCTTTGCTGGTGCACGGTGTTCTTTACCAGCTTTCAGGCTATTTCCCTGATTGTCCTGATGCCGTTGCGTTACCAGACCGTCACCGGTGGCGGAGCAGACAGCGCCGCCCTACACTTGCTTCCGCTGGCGATCGGCATGCCGATGGGTGCCTATTTCGCCGGGCGACGCACCGCGCATACCGGGCGCTACAAGCCGCTTATCCTGACCGGTGCGCTGCTGATGCCCATCGCGATTCTGGGCATGGCCTTCACGCCTCCCCAATCGCTGATAGCGATGAGCCTGTTCATGGTCCTGACCGGCATCGCCACCGGCATGCAGTTCCCCACTTCATTGGTCGGTACCCAAAACTCGGTTCAACCAAGGGATATGGGCGTGGCCACCAGCACAACCAATCTGTTCCGCTCGCTGGGTGGTGCAGTAGGCGTAGCGTTGATGTCGGCGCTGCTGCTGGCTATGTTGCAGCATACCGGTGTCGGTCTGCCCGGCTCGGGAGCGCTGGGTGGCGAAGGCAGCTCCGGTAATGTCCTGCTCGACAGCCTTAATGCAGCAACCGGACCGGCTCTGGAAACACTGCGAGCCGAACTGGCGCTGACCTTCAGAAACCTGCTGATCACCAGTGCGGCCATTTCGCTGCTCGGCCTTGCCGCAGCCGTAGCAATGCCCAATACGCTATTGCGAGGCCGCGATTAGCTCGACGCGCTGACTCAGGACGACATCCCGGCCCAGAACCACTGGGTTTTCTTGCTTTTTATATGGGTGAACGCCGGCATGAGTTCACCTTCGTCGAAATGTCGACGAGAGCCAAACTGTGCGCTGCTGAACCAGCAGCCAGATCGAGGGCATGCCTGCCCCGCATCAACCGGCGGCAGCGGTTTTTCATCAAATCGCGCATACCATTGCGCGGTGGTTTCCTCGGTAAAGCCGATACCGGGAGCAAGGTAGGGATGAAGGTTGCCGGTGTCCTGCAGGCGAACCGGTTTGATCATACGGTTGACCGTCACATAAGGTTGCGGCGGCAGGCCTCGACCACCCAATTCAGGCACCGCACCCGCCCGAATGATCAACCCGTTGCGATAGCTATGAAACACGATGTCGCTGTGCGCGCTCATCTCGCCCCGCAATCTGTCGCTCCCTCCCAGCTGCCTGACAAACCCTTCGCCCAGCACCGTATACCAGCTGACGCCCTTTATACGGTCCAGCAAACGCAGGCTTTCAATGTGCGGACCGGGATCGACCATCAACCCGATGTAGTCCTGAGCCAGTCGATACTCCCAGGGTAAATACTGGTGCCCATCGCAAGGCAATACACAGGCGAGCCCGCCAAAACCATGCTCGGCCTGCACTTCGCTGCTTAGATAGCGGATCCAGGCTTCATAGTTCTTCAAACCGTCAGGCTCGGTCAGGCAGGACCAGGGCAAGACCATTTTCAGGCAAGAGCGATCGTTGTCGGCTTGCCCCTGCGGGGTGTTCATGACAAACAGGCTGTACATGGCGACCTCGGCCTGGGTCGCACTGGCGATAGACCAGATGAACTGCTCGTCCGGGAGGCTCTCGACAACCTGACGCCGGGTCGACGCAAAACCCGATGCGCTCAAGCGACGCATGCGCTTGAACAGTTGCCATTTGAGTTTCGGCTTGAACGCCTCATAGAAGCGCGAAAAGCAGGCTTCGACCCGACGCTTCATCTCCAGCGTGTGACCATTGCGGAAATACAGTGTAGTGATCAACCCAAGCCGAATGACGGGTGTCCCCAATTCAGAATCCATGGCAACCCGTTCGGATTGCTGCGCGACTCCGGCCAGCAGCCTCACAGCATCAGTTGTAGTGTCCGACATGCTCTGCCCTCCCCTTGATCGAGAGAGCCAGATTTACGCTCATGCCTGCATGCCCTTTGCATGTTTCGATCACGTCCGACGCAGACCTGCGATTACGCAAGCCACGACCCTGCCCACGCGCGTACATTTCAGCGGATCTGGCGTTGATTTCAGGGCACATGGGCGCAAGATTCGGCAAAAACATGCAACCTTCCTCTCTTCTGATCTTTCCGGAGCCGAAGAGTGAAGGGAGTTTTCCCGCGGGGCAATACTCGGAAATTACTTTGGGAAATCAGCTACATGTATCAGGAAATGTCCTACCCACTTCCTACAATATTTTGTCGGATCAATACCCGGTCGGCAGCAATCGGTGAGTGCAATAGATCAGGACGGGTAAACAGTCGGTAAACACACTGTATAAAAAATACGAATTGGAGTTAGGCTTTGTATGAAAGATAACGGCCCGACTGAACCGGCATGCTCCAAGGCCTGTCATCTTCAGTCAGGAAGCCTTGCTGATTCTTAGCGTAGGGCTGAAGCGCAGCATGTCCAGACACACATCAACCAGTTGCTCGGCCTCTGCCGGCAATGAAAAGCTGTCTGGAACCAGCAGCCATTGATAAATGATGCCATTGACGTAAGAAAACAGGGCGACTGCGGCCCGGGCCGTATCGAGATCTTTGGGAAGTTGCCCCTGGCGCACGGCATTGTTCAGCCCCAGGGTGATCCGGTCGTGGCACTGTATGGCGTTGTCCTGACGCTGACGACGAAAATCACACATCTCGTCAGTAAACTCGCACTTGTGAAACAGGATTTCATTGATGCGACGGGTTTTCGGGTCCAGGGCGAGCTCATGAAACAAATGAATCAAAAGATTTCTCATACAGCCCAGTGGGTCTTCTTCCTCTTCGCTCTGACTGGCCTGCGCCATTTCATCGAGCGGTTCCTGAAGGCTGTCGAGCATTGCCTGAACCAGATCGGCCTTATTGTTGAAGTGCCAGTAAATGGCTCCTCGCGTCACACCGGCAAGCGTTGCAATGTCAGCCAGCGTGGTGCGGGCGACGCCTCGCTCATAAAAAGCCTGCTCGGCAGCCTCCAGAATCTGGCTGCGAGTGATCTGAGCTTCCTCTTTGGTGCGACGAACCATGGCAATAAAACCTCAAAAAATTCACCTCAGGCACGCGTCTGGCGGCAGACCTGGAGATATGACCGGGCGGCATTTGTCTCGCCTTGTCCCGAATTGGCTGTCGGCACTGTGAATAGTGGCCGAATGCGCACAGCGGGTGTTTACAAACAGCCGCGAATGTAAGTATATTCCTTAGCATGCTACTTATCTAGCCGAAATATTTTTTAACACTTCAACGTACTGTTGAGACAACAGGCTCCTGCCCCGAGGATCTTCATGCAATTCAAGCCAGCTGTTACCGTTCTGGTCACTGCCGTCGCCCTGGCAACCCTGCTCAGTGGCTGTAGCAAGAAGGAACAGGCGGCCCCGCCTGCGCAAACCCCTCAGGTCGGCGTCGTTACCCTCAAAGCACAGCCCTATACCCTGACCACCGAGTTGCCAGGCCGGACCACCGCATTCCGCGTCGCCGAGGTACGCCCTCAGGTCAACGGCATCATTCTCAAACGTCTGTTTACCGAAGGTGGCGACGTCAAAGCCGGTCAGCAGCTTTATCAGATTGACCCGGCTGTCTATGAGGCCAATGCCAACAGCGCCAAGGCGACTCTGCAGTCCGCCAAGTCGATGTCTGATCGCTACAAGCAACTGGTCAGCGAGCAAGCGGTAAGCCGTCAGGAATACGACACCGCCCAGGCATCCACGCAGGAAGCTCAGGCCGCCTTGCAGACCGCCCAGATCAATCTGCGCTACACCAAGGTGCTGGCACCTATTTCCGGTCGTATCGGCCGCTCCGCAGTGACCGAAGGCGCACTGGTGAGCAGTGCACAGACCGATGCGATGGCAACCATCCAGCAGCTCGATCCGATCTACGTGGACGTGGTTCAGTCGTCTGCCGACATGCTCAAACTGCGCAATGACCTGGAAAGCGGCAAGCTGCAGAAAGCTGGCGATAACGCGGCCAAGGTCAAGCTGACGCTGGAAGACAACAGTGTCTACGGCCAGGAAGGCAAGCTGGAATTCTCCGAAGTATCGGTTGACCAGACCACAGGCTCGGTAACCTTGCGCGCCGTGTTCCCGAACCCGGAACATCGCCTGCTGCCTGGCATGTTCGTCCACGCTCAATTGCAGGCTGGCGTCAGTGCGAAAGCCATTCTGGCGCCGCAGCAAGGCGTGACCCGCGACCTGAAAGGCACGCCGACCGCCATGATCGTCAACCAGGACAACAAGGTTGAAATGCGTACGCTGGTGGCCAACCGCACCGTGGGCAGCGACTGGCTGATCGAAGACGGCTTGAAAGAAGGTGATCGGGTCATTACCGAAGGCTTGCAGTACGTCAAACCAGGCGCCGAAGTGAAAGTCGCCGAAGCGACCAACGTCAAAGGAGCAAACCCGGCACCTGCCCCGGCCACTGATAAAGCCGCAGGCAGCAAAGGGGAGTAACCCATGTCGAAATTCTTTATTGATCGACCCATTTTTGCCTGGGTTATTGCCCTCGTGATCATGCTGGTCGGTGCGCTGTCGATTTCCAGCCTGCCGATCAACCAGTACCCGAGCATCGCACCACCAGCCATCGGTATTCAGGTTACCTATCCGGGCGCTTCTGCCCAGACGGTGCAGGACACTGTGGTGCAGGTGATCGAGCAACAGCTCAACGGTATCGACAACCTGCGTTATGTGAGCTCGGAAAGTAACTCCGACGGCAGCATGACTATTACCGCGACCTTCAATCAGGGCACCAACCCCGATACGGCGCAGGTTCAGGTGCAGAACAAGCTCAACCTCGCGACCCCGCTGTTGCCACAGGAAGTGCAGCAACAGGGTATCCGCGTGACCAAGGCAGTGAAGAACTTCCTGATGGTGATCGGCCTGGTGTCCGAAGACGGCAGCATGGGCAAGGAAGACCTGGCCAACTACATCGTGTCGAACATGCAGGACCCGATTTCCCGGACCTCCGGTGTGGGTGACTTCCAGGTCTTCGGTTCGCAGTACGCCATGCGTATCTGGCTGGACCCGGCCAAGCTGAACAACTTCCAGCTGACTCCGGTGGACGTGAAAAACGCGATCACTGCGCAGAATGTTCAGGTATCGTCCGGCCAGTTGGGTGGCCTGCCGTCCATCAGCGGCCAGCAACTGAACGCCACGATCATCGGCAAGACGCGTCTGCAGACCGCCGAGCAGTTCGGCAACATCTTCCTCAAGGTCAACACCGACGGCTCGCAGGTTCGCCTCAAGGACGTCGCGACTGTCGGCCTGGGCGCAGAGAACTACAGCACCGACTCGCAGTTCGACGGTAAACCGGCATCGGGTCTGGCGATCAAACTCGCGACCGGCGCCAACGCACTGGATACCGCCAAGGCTATCCGTGCGACCGTTTCGTCGCTGGAGCCGTTCTTCCCGCCAGGCATGAAAGTCGTGTACCCGTATGACACCACGCCAGTGGTCAGCGAATCGATCAACGGTGTGGTTCACACCCTGATCGAAGCGATCGTGCTGGTGTTCCTGGTGATGTACCTGTTCCTGCAAAACTTCCGCGCCACGGTCATCACGACCATGACCGTACCGGTGGTATTGCTGGGCACGTTCGGCATCCTCGCGGCATTCGGCTTCACCATCAACACCCTGACCATGTTCGGTATGGTGCTGGCCATCGGCTTGCTGGTGGACGATGCGATTGTGGTGGTGGAAAACGTCGAGCGGGTGATGGAGGAGGAAAAGCTCTCCCCGCGCGACGCCACGATCAAATCCATGACCCAGATCCAGGGTGCGCTGGTCGGTATTGCGCTGGTGCTGTCGGCGGTTCTGCTGCCCATGGCGTTCTTCGGCGGCTCTACCGGGGTGATCTACAAGCAATTCTCGATCACTATCGTCTCGGCCATGGCCCTGTCGGTGGTTGTCGCCCTGATCTTCACCCCGGCGCTGTGCGCCACCATGCTCAAGCCTATCGATGAGAAGACCCACGGCCAGCCAAAACGTGGTTTCTTCGGCTGGTTCAACCGCACCTTCGACCGCAGCGTTCTGAGCTACGAACGTGGCGTCGGCAACATGCTCAAGCACAAATGGCCGGCCTATCTGGGCTATATCCTGATCTGCGCAGGCATGGTCTGGATGTTCATGCGTATCCCGGCCGCGTTCCTTCCGGAAGAAGATCAGGGCGTCATCTTTGCCCAGATTCAGACCCCGGCAGGCTCCTCGACCGAGCGTACGCAGGAAGTCATCGACAACATGCGTGAATACCTGCTGACCAAGGAAAGCGGCGCAGTGAAGTCGGTGTTCTCGGTAAACGGCTTCAACTTTGCGGGCCGCGGCCAAAGCTCGGCGATTGCGTTCGTCATGCTCAAGCCGTGGGAAGAACGGGATTCCAACAACAGCGTCTTCGAGCTGGCCAAGCGCGCTCAGGGCTATTTCTTCAGCCTGCGCGACGCAATGGTGTTCGCGGTCGTTCCACCGTCTGTTCTCGAGCTGGGTAACGCCACAGGTTTCGACGTTTACCTGCAGGATCAGGGCGGCGTGGGTCACGACAAACTGATGGAAGCGCGTAACCAGTTCCTCGGTATGGCGGCGCAGAGCAAGGTTCTCGCAGGCGTGCGTCCGAACGGGCTGAACGACGAGCCACAATACCAGTTGATCATCGACGACGAACGCGCCAGTGCGCTGGGCATTACCCTGTCGGACATCAACAACACACTGTCCATCGCGTTGGGTGGCAGCTACGTCAATGACTTCATCGACCGTGGCCGTGTGAAGAAGGTGTACATCCAGGGCGATGCAGGTGCCCGTATGACGCCTGAAGACCTCAAGAAGTGGTACGTGCGCAACAGCTCGGGTGAAATGGTGCCGTTCTCGGCCTTCGCCAGCGGCAAATGGACCTACGGCTCACCGAAACTGTCGCGCTACAACGGCGTGGCAGCAGAGGAAGTGCTCGGTACTCCTGCCCCGGGTTACAGCAGCGGCGAGGCGATGGCCGAGGTAGAAGCCCTGGCCAAGAAACTGCCGCAAGGTATCGGCATTTCGTGGACCGGTCTGTCCTACGAGGAACGTTTGTCCGGCTCGCAGGCCCCTGCCCTCTACGCGCTGTCGTTGCTGGTGGTGTTCCTGTGTCTGGCGGCGCTGTATGAAAGCTGGTCGATTCCGATCGCGGTCATCCTCGTGGTGCCGCTGGGGGTTATCGGTGCACTGATGGCAACCAGCCTGCGTGGCCTGTCCAACGACGTGTTCTTCCAGGTGGGCTTGCTGGTGACGGTGGGTCTGGCGGCGAAGAACGCCATTCTGATCGTCGAGTTCGCCAAAGAGCTGCACGAACAGGGCAAGAGCCTGGTCGACTCGGCAATCGAGGCGTGCCGCATGCGTCTGCGCCCGATTATCATGACGTCCATGGCGTTTATCCTCGGCGTTGTGCCGCTGGCAATCTCCACGGGCGCAGGTTCAGGTAGTCAACATTCGATCGGTACTGGTGTAATTGGCGGTATGATCACGGCCGTTATCCTGGCGATCTTCTGGGTGCCCCTGTTCTTTGTCTCGGTTTCAGGGCTCTTCAAGAGCAAGAAGAAACATATTTCACACGATGAGGCTGGCCAATGAGCAAGTCATTGATCTCTCTTGCAGTTACCGCGTTCATTCTCGGCGGCTGCTCTTTGATCCCCGAGTACAAGCAGCCGGAAGCACCGGTCGCCGCACAATATCCGCAAGGGCCAGCGTACTCGCCGGTCGAAGGCGCCAAAATGGCCGCTGCGGAGCAAGGCTGGCGGCACTTCTTCAATGATCCGGCGCTGCAACAGCTGATTCAGACTGCACTGCTCAACAACCGTGACCTTCGGGTCGCGGCTCTGAACATTGACGCCTACCGTGCCCAGTACCGTATTCAGCGCTCGGACCTGTTCCCTGCTGTTTCGGCGACAGGTAGCGGTACTCGTCAACGCGTGCCAGCCGAACAGTCGCAGACCGGTCAAGCAGGCATCACCAGCAGCTATTCGGCAACGCTGGGTGTCAGCTCGTACGAACTGGACCTCTTTGGCCGGGTGCGCAGCCTCAGCGAGCAGGCGCTGGAAACCTACTTCTCCAGCGAAGAAGCGCGTCGCAGCACCCAGATCAGTCTGGTGGCCAGCGTCGCCAATGCCTACATGACCTGGCAGGCCGACAAGGAACTGCTCAAGCTGACGCAAGACACCCTCAAGACCTACGAAGAAAGCTATCGCCTGACCTCGCGCAGCAATGAAGTCGGTGTTTCCTCGGCCCTGGACCTGAGCCAGTCACGCACCGCCGTCGAAAGCGCGCGTGCCAAACTGGCTCAGTACGAGCGTCTGGTTGCACAGGATCAGAACAGTCTGGTGCTGCTGCTCGGCACCGGGCTGCCCGACAACCTGCCGGCCAGCCACTTGCTGGATTCCGACATGCTGACCGAAATGCCGGCTGGCCTGCCGTCCGATCTGCTGCAGCGTCGTCCGGACATTCTGGAGGCCGAGCATACGCTCAAGGCAGCCAACGCCAACATTGGCGCAGCACGCGCAGCGTTCTTCCCGAGCATCAGCCTGACGGCCAGTGCCGGGACCAGCAGCACTGAGCTGTCCGGCCTGTTCAAGGGAGGCTCGGGAACCTGGCTGTTCCAGCCGAGCATCAATATCCCGATCTTCAACGCCGGCAACCTGCGCGCCAGCCTGGACTACTCGAAGATCCAGAAAGAAATCAGCGTCGCCAACTACGAGAAGGCGATTCAAACCGCCTTCCAGGAAGTGTCTGACGGCCTGGCTTCGCGCAAGACCTACGACGAGCAGCTCCAGGCGCAACGTGACTTCGTCGCGGCCAACCAGGACTACTACCGTCTGGCCGAGCGTCGCTACCGGATCGGTATCGACAGCAACCTGACCTTCCTCGACGCCCAGCGCTCGTTGTTCAGTGCGCAACAAACGCTGATCACCGATCGCCTGTCGCAGCTGACCAGCGAGGTCAACCTGTACAAGGCCCTCGGCGGCGGCTGGTACGAAAGGACCGGGCAGACCGAAACCATCTCCAAAGAGAAGCCTTCTGTTCAACTGTTCTAATTTAAAGCAGCACACAAAAAAACCACCTCATCAGGTGGTTTTTTTGTGGCCGAAACAAACCTGCGATCAATGGTCCTGATGCAGGTACTTGGGCTCTTTGGGCAAACGCAGACTGAACAGGAACGCTACCGCCATCATCGCCGTCACGTACCAGTAAAAGCTGTTTTCCATTCCGGCACTCTTGAGTTTCAGTGCAACCCACTCAGCCGAGCCGCCGAACATTGCGTTGGCCACTGCGTACGCGAGCCCGACGCCCAGTGCGCGAACCTGAGGCGGAAACATCTCGGCTTTGACCAGTCCGCTGATCGAGGTGTAGAAACTGACGATCGCCAGCGCCAGGGTAATCAGCACAAAGGCTATGAACGGGTTGGTGGTGGTCTTGAGCGTCATCAGGATCGGCACCGTACACAGCGTACCTAGGGCGCCGAACAAGAGCATCGAATTGCGACGGCCGATACGGTCCGCCAGCATGCCGAAAAACGGCTGCATGCACATGTACAGAAACAGCGCGCCGGTCATGATGTAACTAGCGGTCTTGGCTTCCATGCCTCCGGTGTTGACCAGGTATTTCTGCATGTAGGTCGTGAAGGTGTAGAAAATCAGTGAGCCACCGGCGGTGTAGCCCAGCACGGTGATGAAGGCCGCTGCGTGATGCTTGAACAGTGCGGCAATACTGCCTGCATCCTTGTCCTGACGGCTTTCGGCGGTAGTGGTTTCATTGAGTGTGCGACGCAGCAGCAAGGCAATGACAGCAGCGGCCGCACCGATCACGAACGGGATACGCCAGCCGTAGTCACGCAGCTCTTCGGTGGTCAGAAACTGCTGGAGGATGACCACTGTCAACACGGCAAGCAACTGGCCGCCGATCAGGGTGACGTACTGGAACGAGGCATAAAAACCGCGCTGCCCGCGTAAGGCCACTTCACTCATGTACGTGGCCGTGGTGCCGTATTCACCGCCCACCGACAGGCCTTGAAGCAGGCGCGCCATGAGCAGCAAGGCCGGTGCCCAGGCACCGATCGAAGCGTAGGTTGGCAAGCAAGCGATGATCAGCGATCCCGCGCACATCATGGTGACCGAAATCAGCATGGAGTTCTTGCGGCCATGCTTGTCCGCCACACGGCCAAACAACCAGCCACCAATCGGGCGCATCAGAAAACCAGCAGCAAACACGCCTGCGGTGTTGAGCAACTGTACCGTCGGATCATCGGAAGGAAAAAAGGCAGGCGCGAAATAGATCGCGCAGAAGGCGTAGATATAAAAGTCGAACCATTCGACCAGGTTGCCCGATGACGCCCCGACAATCGCGAAGATTCTTTTGCTTCGCTCCTCGCCGGTGTAATGCGGTGCTTTTGATGTTGTAGTCATTATTTTCCCCACGCGGATTTGTCCATAAGCAACAATCTGTAACATCCTACTCACCCAAGCACAACAACCCGAACCAGCGGATTGCCTTTTCGTGGAGGCAATCCGCTGAATCGGGTCATTGAACCGTGGGTTATGTCGGGGGTTATGGGCGTTCTATCGCCAGGGCAAGGCCCTGCCCTACGCCGACGCACATGGTTGCCAGACCTTTGCGTCCCCCGTTTTTTTCCAGGTGGTGCAACGCAGTCAGCACCAGCCGTGCGCCGCTCATGCCCAGTGGATGGCCGAGCGCAATGGCCCCGCCGTTGGGGTTGACCTGCGGTGCGTCGTCCGCCAGGCCCAGCTCGCGCAGAACTGCCAGACCCTGGCTGGCGAAGGCTTCGTTGAGCTCGATGACGTCGAAATCAGTCACCGCAAGACCCAACCGTTCGACCAGCTTGCGCACCGCAGGCACCGGGCCGATGCCCATCACCCGAGGCGCAACCGCTGCGCTGGCCATACCCAGTACACGGGCACGGGGCGTCAGGCCGTGCTTTCTGACAGCTTCGGCCGAAGCCAGAATCAATGCAGCAGCCCCGTCGTTGACCCCGGAGGCATTACCTGCGGTGACAGTTTTGTCCGCACCGTTGACCGGCTTTAGTTTGCTCAGGGTTTCCAGACTGGTATCGCTGCGCGGATGCTCGTCCTTGTCGACGATGGTTTCGCCTTTTTTGTGCGCAACTCGTACCGGCACGATCTCTTCCTCGAAAAAGCCCGCAGCCTGGGCAACGGCAGTGCGCTGCTGGCTGCGCAGGGCGAAAGCGTCCTGATCGGCTCGAGAAATCTTGAAGTCGGTTGCAACGTTGTCGCCTGTCTCGGGCATTGAGTCCACGCCGTACTGCGCTTTCATCGCCGGGTTGATGAAGCGCCAGCCGATGGTGGTGTCTTCCAGCTTCATGTTGCGCGAGAACGCTGCATCAGCCTTGCCCATCACGAACGGCGCACGGGACATCGACTCAACGCCACCGGCAATCGCCAGTTCGATTTCGCCGGAAGCGATGGCACGGAACGCGGTGCCGATGGCGTCCATCCCGGAAGCACACAGGCGATTGAGGGTCACCCCCGGCACGCTTTCCGGCAGCCCCGCCAACAGCGCAGCCATGCGCGCAACGTTGCGGTTGTCCTCACCGGCCTGGTTGGCACAGCCGAAGAATACTTCGTCGATCTCTTCCCAGTTGACCGATGGGTTGCGCTCCATCAGTGCCTTGATCGGCACCGCGGCCAGGTCGTCGGCACGCACCGAAGACAGCCCGCCGCCAAAGCGACCGATGGGTGTGCGAATCGCATCGCAAATAAATACTTCACGCATCACGCTTCTCCTGCAACTTGACCATGAGCGGCGGCAGTCCGGGCTTCCAGATCACGCAGCGCCGTCAGCTCGACCTCGGTAGGCTCTTCGGAGACGACCACTGTGTCGGCAAAGCGGATCTCCCAGCCCGTGGCAGCGATCACCTGCTCGCGAGTCACGCCAGGGTGCAGCGTGGTCACAACGAACTCGTTGGTGTCAGCTTCCGGCTCCATGATGCACAGGTCGGTAATGATCCCCACCGGGCCTGCACCGGGCAGCCCCAGGCGCTTGCGCGAATCGCCGCCCTCTCCGTGGCCGACCGAGGTGATAAAGTCCAGCTTGTTGACGAACGAACGCGCCGACTGCTTGAGAATGATCAGCACTGACTTGGCCGAACCGGCGATTTCCGGCGCGCCACCGGCACCCGGCAGGCGCACCTTGGGATGATGATAATCACCGACAACGGTGGTGTTGATGTTGCCGAAGCGGTCCACCTGCGCTGCGCCGAGAAAGCCGACGTCGACGCGCCCACCCTGCAGCCAGTAACGAAAGATTTCGCTGGTGGACACCACCGTGTCGGCGGTTTCCGCCAACTCGCCATCGCCAATCGACAGCGGTAACACGGTAGGTTTGGCACCAATCGGGCCGGACTCGTAGATCAACACCACGTCGGGCGCTGATGTCAGACGCGCCAGGTTCGCAGCCTTGGAGGGCAGACCGATGCCAACGAAGCATACCGAGCCATTACGCAGACGACGGGCTGCGGCAACGGTCATCATTTCACTGGTGGAGTAGGTCATTATTTGGCCTCCGAAGCGCGAGCCAGCTTGCTCTGGAATTCACTGAAATCTGCGGTGCCGTGGATGTATTCATCGATCCACGCGGTGAAGGTGTCACGGTCCCGGGCAATCGGGTCCCAGGCCTGGTAGAACGGGTTGTCACGCTCGTAATAGCCATGCGCATAAGACGGGTGGGCACCACCGGGCACCAGACACACGGCGCTCAATGCCCAGGTCGGCAGTACGCAGGAATTCATCGGCGCTTTCAGGTCATCGACAATTTCTTCCACCGTCACAATGCAACGCTTCGCAGCCAGCGCGGCCTCTTTCTGCGCGCCGAGAATTCCCCAGAGCAGCACGTTGCCTTTGCGGTCGGCTTTCTGTGCATGGATAACAGTCACGTCCGGGCGTACCGATGGCACCGCCGCCAGCACCTCACCGGTAAACGGGCAGGTCACCGTCTTGATCAGCGGGTTGACCTTGGGCAGGTCGGACCCGGCGTAGGCGCGCAGCACCGCGAACGGCAGGCCCGACGCACCAGCCACGTAGGCATTGGCGAGGTCGGCATGGCTGTGCTCTTCAATTTCCATCGCGCGCGGCCATTGCTTTTCAACGGCATCACGCAGGCGGTGCAGAGAACCGACACCGGGGTTGCCGCCCCACGAAAAAATCAGACGCTTCGCACAACCGGCACCGATCAACTGGTCGTAGATCAGGTCAGGCGTCATGCGCACGAGGGTCAGGTCTTTTTTACCCTGACGGATAATTTCATGACCAGCGGCGGTGGGGATCAGATGCGTGAAGCCTTCCAGCGCAACGATGTCGCCATCGTTGACCAGTTGCTTCACCGCATCGCGTAGAGAAAGAATATCTGCCATGAGGTGCTCCGAACCCAACATCACGTTCAATAAACAGCGCGAAGACCTGCGCCGGAATGAAAATGAGGTTATGCCTGAGCAGGCGGGCAAACAATCCGATAATCGACTAACCGTTCGGTAACCGAACAAATTCAGCGAACTAACAGTCGCTTCACGAGCTCGGATAACCAGGCTCGTTTAACCATACGCAAGCAAACAAGGTCAGGTAAACAGCTGCGTACTGAGGTCGCGACTGGCATCGAGCATGATCGGCAAAAAGCGCTGTTCCAGCTCGCTACGTGCCACACGGCCGGCGCTGGTACTGACATTCAGCGCCGCCAGCACCTGGCCCGACGCATCATAGACCGGCACGGCAATCGAGCGCAGCCCCTGCTCCAGTTCCTGATCGACAATACACCAGCCTTGTTGACGAACCAGTTGCAGACATTCCAGCAGCGCTTCCGGCGTGCGAATGGTACGACTGGTCTTGGGCTGCAGATCGACATGATCAAGGTATTCATGCAACGACACATCATCCAGCGCGGCCAGCAGAATTCGGCCCATGGACGTGCAATATGCCGGAAGGCGACCGCCCACCGACAGGTCGACCGAGATCAATCGCTGCGTGGTCGCCGAGCGCGCTATATAAAGGATGTCGTCCCCTTCAAGCGTGGCCATGTTGCAAGCCTCGTGCAACTGATCGCTCATACGGTCCAGATAAGGCTGCGAAGAAGTCGCCAGAGGTGTAGATGACAGATAGGCGTGGCCCAGGGTCAGCACTTTGGGCAGCAGCGAGTACGTACGACCATCGGTGGTCGCGTAACCCAGCTTGATCAACGTATGCAGACAGCGACGCACTGCAGCCCGGGGAATTTCCGTCCGGTGGCTGATCTGGGCAATGGTCAGGTGCCGCTTGCGCTCCTGAAATGCATGAATAACGGCAAGCCCTCGCGCCAGCGAAGTCATGAAATCCGGGTCACCGGTCAGCGCCTGAATGCGCTTTGCGGGTGACGCCACGATGGGCGGTGCCAATGAGGCAAAAGATTTACGCAGTTCATCGTTCATTGACACACCCTCTATAACTCCCTTTCAGGCCCTGTGGAGCGCAGGTTTCAGGTCTATTGGAAGCAGTGAAGACAGCCTCTGCTTGTGCGATTATCGAACAGGTGGCCGATAATCGCAATTGACCCGCCGTAAATATACTTATACCTTTACCTCTGCCACGAAGTGACTTCTTGGAAATTACTGGTCAGGTACCCACTGAGAAGTCCAAGGCAGCGGCCTTGCTTACCAAGCAAGGCCGTTTTCATTGCGGCAGCGCCTGCTGCGCATGAACACGCCCCGCCTGCTGAACCCCGCATCACAACTCCAGACATCGTGCATATAAAACTCTCTGAATTTCATCGTCAGGGTTTTGTCACCAGGTGTGTAAAATTTGTTTTATAAAAGTTCCGTCATATAAATGGCTCACTAAAACTTCGGAACAATCGTACAAAAAAACCAGACCTGTGAACTTATTCAACCTCTGTTGTTGACGTAACAGAACTTCTTGGAGATAGTATCCATCAGTGGGTCGGCAACACCCTCGCAAACGATTGATCCGTTCACCCGATTTCTGCCTCGATTATCCCGTCGAAGCGCTGTCACGGTGCACCATCGCCGCGCGATCAAAGGGAAGCCTGCCAGCGCAAGCCTTGCGCTCGAAATCACACACATGTCGCTACGACAGCTGTTTCTCTGGTGTACGTAGCCGCAGGCAATAACAGGATGTTCCGCAACCTCTTCGGGCAATGGCCCGAGCAGGTCTCTGACTGTATCTGGTATACAGTCCGAATGGCGTGAACATACTTGCATTGTTTTGCGTCATCACCAGAACTCAATCGACTCGATCAGGTATTACAGTGACTAAAGATGAACTGCGCGCGGAACTTGAGCGCCAGGAACAACGTTACAAGGATGTCTACGGCGGTGAAATCACCACCTACGCCGCGCAACCGGAACCGGAACGCAAGCCTTGGCGCAAAAGAGCCAGCCTGCTGGACCAGGCGTTCAAGCAAGAATTGCAAAAAATGGAAGAAGGCCTGAAAGAAGAGCAGTGACATCGCGGGTCTCATGATCCCCGACTGCTCATCTCTGCCTTCCAGCCCCCGGAACTAACCGCCTTACAGCCTCATTGAGCATTCAACGGGGCGGCGCTCATGCGTCTTTTTTTTGGTTTGAGGCGACACCTCGCAGTGACGACAAGTCGTTCGGTATTTTTTCTGTCATAATCGCGCCCCCTTCAGACCCGGTCAGAAAACCTACATGATCGATTTATTCAGCGGGCTTGATGCCTGGGTGCTTGTGAGCCTTTTGCTCGCCCTGGCTTTTGTCCTCACCTTCGAGTTCATCAACGGCTTTCATGACACCGCCAACGCGGTGGCGACAGTCATTTATACCAAAGCCATGCCGCCTCATCTGGCCGTGTTCTTCTCTGGTGTATTCAACTTCCTCGGCGTGCTGCTGGGCGGTGTGGGCGTTGCTTACGCCATCGTCCATCTGCTGCCGGTCGAACTGCTCATCAACGTCAACACCGGACATGGCCTGGCCATGGTGTTCTCGCTGCTGGCGGCGGCCATTACCTGGAACCTCGGTACCTGGTACTTCGGTATCCCGGCCTCCAGTTCGCACACCCTGATCGGTTCGATACTCGGTGTCGGTCTGGCCAATGCACTGATCAACGGCATCCCGTTGGCCGACGGCGTCAACTGGCAGAAAGCGATCGACATTGGTGCTTCGCTGGTGTTCTCGCCGCTGGCCGGCTTCATCGTTGCAGGCCTGGTGCTGGTTGCGCTGAAATGGTGGCGCCCGCAGTCGAAGATGCATAAAACCCCGGACCAGCGTCGCAAGCTCGACGACAAGAAGCACCCTCCATTCTGGAACCGCCTGGTGCTGGTCATTTCCGCAATGGCGGTCAGCTTCGTACATGGTTCGAACGACGGTCAGAAAGGCATCGGTCTGATCATGCTGGTGCTCATCGGCATCGTGCCCAGCCAGTTTGTACTGGACCTGACCAGCACGACCTACCAGATCGAACGTACCCGCGATGCGACCCAGCATCTGAGCCAGTTCTATCAACGCAACAGCAGCACGCTGGGCGAATATCTGGCCATGGGCAAGGCTGAAAAAGGCGACTTGCCGTCCAGCTCTGCCTGTAATCCAAAGCAGACCGAGCCCACCATCGACGCGCTGCTCGACCGCCTCAAGGGCGTCTCCGACTACCACTCGCTGGCCCCTGAAAGCCGCATCGAAGTGCGCCGCTATCTCTTGTGCCTGGACGACACGGCGCGCAAGGTCGGCAAACTTCCAGACCTGTCAGCGCGTGAAAAATCCGATCTGGAGAAACTTCGCAAGGACCTGACCACCACCACAGAATACGCACCGTTCTGGGTAATTCTGGCAGTCGCACTGGCACTGGGTATCGGCACCATGGTTGGCTGGAAACGCGTGGTACTGACGATCGGCGAGAAGATCGGCAAGCAAGGCATGACTTACGCACAGGGCATGTCGGCGCAAATCACTACCGCCTGC
This sequence comes from Pseudomonas syringae group sp. J248-6, assembly GCF_032586995.1. Lineage (NCBI taxonomy): Bacteria > Pseudomonadati > Pseudomonadota > Gammaproteobacteria > Pseudomonadales > Pseudomonadaceae > Pseudomonas > Pseudomonas syringae group sp. J248-6. Next base: position 252,318 of record NZ_JAWHOP010000003.1, read on the forward strand.
GCCATCGGCATGGCCAACGTGTTCAGTCTTCCGGTATCTACCACCCACATCCTGTCATCAGGTGTTGCCGGGACCATGGTCGCCAACAAGAGCGGCCTGCAAGGCGGAACCGTTCGCACCATCCTGCTGGCCTGGGTGCTGACCCTGCCTGCAACGGTAGCGTTGTCCGCAGCGCTGTTCTGGCTGGCCTCCAAGGCACTGTCCTGATTCAGAGCCCCTCAGGCGGTGCAGCCTGCACTGCCTGAAGGGCTTGATTCACCCCTCCCCCTTCGCTCCTTTCTCGACAAGCCTTTCATCGGGCACTTCCGATTGCTGCAATTCACGCCATAGCGCTGCCGCACCGTCGAAATCGGCACCGTTTTCCGGAGTCAGGGCGGCGGGGTCATAGCGACTGAGACAGCCCTCGCCAAGTGTGGCGGGAGCGGTGGATGTGGCTTTATCGAGAGGATCGGTCATTGGCTGTCACCTTGAGCGTTGCACCATTGCCGACGAGCCAGGTCGGGAGCGCGACAGGCGCACTCCCGAAAAGATAGATCAGTCGAAGACGACTGTCTTGTTGTCGTGTACCAGAACACGGTCTTCCAGATGAGCGCGCAGGCCGCGGGCCAATACCATCTTTTCCACGTCGCGACCGAAGCGCACCATGTTTTCGATGCTGTCGCGATGGCTGACGCGCACCACATCCTGTTCGATGATCGGGCCGGCATCGAGCTCTTCGGTCACATAGTGGCAGGTTGCGCCAATCAACTTGACGCCACGCAACGACGCCTGATGATAAGGCTTGGCACCGACGAAGGATGGCAGGAAGCTGTGGTGAATGTTGATCACCTGATGGGCATATTCACGGCACAGTTGTGGCGGCAGAATTTGCATGTAACGCGCAAGAACCACAACGTCAGCCTGATGATGCCCGACCAGACGCGAGACTTCGGCAAATGCAGGCTCCTTGTCTTTCGGGTCTACCGGGACATGGTAATAAGGGATGTCATGCCACTCGACCATGCTGCGCAGGTCCTGGTGGTTTGAAATCACACAGGCTATGTCACAGTCGAGTTCGTCGCTGTGCCAACGATGCAGCAGGTCGGCCAGACAGTGCGATTCGCGGCTTGCCATGAGCACGACGCGCTTCTTCTGCGCCGAGTCGGTGATGCGCCAGTCCATCGAAAACTCTTCCGCGATCGGCGTGAACGCTTCACGGAACCCGTCCAGATCAAAAGGCAGGGTGTCGGCACGTATTTCGTGACGCATGAAAAACCAGCCGCTGAGATTGTCCGAATGATGACTCGCTTCGGTGATCCAGCCGTTATGGGACGCCAGAAAGTTACTGACTTTGGCAACGATGCCTACACGGTCCGGGCAAGCAATCACCAGACGAAAAGTGCGCATTGGGGGAAACTCCAGAACTTCGCAAAGCCGCTATTCTAGCGGCTGCGCAGCAAAACTGCAGTATCTTTGCTGCCTGAATGTGCAGGCCGAAAAGGACACCGCCCAGGCAAAAGATTGCACCGTGCCACTATCGACTTTTACCCCCCGCGACGCTTAACAAGACCTATATAAAGGAGGGCTTTATAGCGAGGATCTTTTGAAGGTGGCTCGGCGCCTGCCTAGTTCAGACGTCTGTAGGACGCGTGTATATTGCTAAATAATTCAAATAAAACTTTTATTTAATGTTTACTTGCTGATTTACAGTGACTATTATTGCCCCACTGTATCCCTGCAACCTACACAACATAAGGTCTCCTCATGTCCCTGATCAACGAATACCGCGCCACAGAAGAAGCCATCAAAGAACTGCAAGCCCGTTTGAAGAACCTGTCGCAAGACGACAAACTGCAAACCGAGCTGGAATTCGAAGGCAAGCTGCGTACGCTGATGGGCGAATATCAAAAGTCGCTGCGTGACATCATTGCCCTGCTGGATCCGGATGCCAAGGTAAACAAAGCCCCCCGTGGTGGCGCTGTTAAACCTGCCGGTACCAAACGCGCCCGTAAGGTCAAGCAATACAAGAACCCGCACAACGGTGAAGTCATCGAAACCAAAGGTGGCAACCACAAGACATTGAAAGAGTGGAAAGCCAAGTGGGGCAGTGACGACGTCGAAAGCTGGGCCACTCTGCTGGGCTAAGCTTAAAACGGTCGCGCTTCATTGCGATTGCAAAAACGCCAGCCTGCTGGCGTTTTTTATTGTCCGTTATTTATACACCCAGACGTTTACTCAGCGCCTGCGCGTAATCCTGCCACTGGCGCAACACCTCCAACTGCTCTGGCGCGGCACTAAGAGAGCATTCAGCCAGCGCAGTCGCAAAGTCCTTCAGGGTATTGGGTGCGCCCCGTTCCGGGTCGCTCAGACGCTGCTGACAGAAGTCTTGCCAACGTTGTTGCTCTTCACTGCTCAAGGTGTCAGGAAAGTTACGAGCCCGGTACCTGAATAACAATTCAGGCAATCGGGCGTCATCAAAAGGCCACGCGTCACGCGCCAGTTGTTCGGGCTCGGCTTGCCGAACTTGCTCGCACAGTCGACGATCACGATCACCGATAAAACCGTCATATAACTGCTGTTCTGGATCCTCACTTGCGGCAAAATCTTCCTTGCCATAAAGGACTCGCAGTTTATCCTGCCAAACTTCCGGGCTTTCACTCAATTGCGTTGCACGTGCCTGGTAGCCCGTCATATCCAATTGCAGCCGCTGCTGATCTTCGCTGCGCAGCACCCCCAGGGGGGCGATCACCGGGCAACGGTTTATATGCAGTAATTTGAGCGGCACCGGCAATTCGCCTTCCCCCAGCGCGTCATGCCGGGTATATAAACGCTGCTTGAGTACTTCAGCGTCGTCTTGCAACAACGGTGAAGGGTCAAGGTGCAGGTCACAGACGATCAGGGCGTTGCGGTTATGCGGGTGCCATGCCAGCGGCAGTACCACGCCAAGGTAACTGCGTGCCGCAGAAAAACGTCCCGATATATGCACCAGTGGCTGCATCAGACGAACCTGCTCCTGGACTTTCTGTTTACTGCGCAGTGTAAACAGATAGTCATAAAGCTTCGGCTGTTTTTCACGAATCAGGCGCGCCAGGGCAATAGTTGCACGCACGTCGGATAACGCATCATGCGCCTGTCCGTGATCAATGCCGTTGGCAGCAGTCAGTCGTTCCAGCTTGAGTGTGACCCGGCCGTCCTGTTCGGGCCAGACAATGCCATCGGGGCGCAATGCATAGGCTGCGCGCACGACATCGATAAGATCCCAGCGGCTGTTACCGCCCTGCCACTCGCGTGCATAAGGGTCGAAGAAGTTGCGATAAAAACTGTAACGCGTGACTTCGTCGTCGAAACGCAGTGTGTTGTACCCCGCACCACAGGTACCTGGCGCAGAAAGTTCGGCATGTACGCGAGTCATGAAATCCGCCTCGCACAAGCCTTTTTCTGCCAGCGTGGCCGGCGTGATTCCGGTGATCACACAAGCAGCGGGATGGGGCAGAATGTCGTCACTTAGCTGGCAATGCAGATTGACCGGCGACGCGATTTCATTGAGTTCGGTATCGGTGCGGATTCCGGCCATCTGCAGCGCACGATCATTGCGCGGGTTGATGCCGGTGGTTTCGTAGTCGTACCAGAAAATGCTGGAAGTCACGGGCTGATCCTGAACAAAAGACCCGCGAAGTGTAGGGCGTGACAGGTGTCATTGCCTAATCGGGTAATATCCGGCGTACCGGGAAATGTTTTCTTACAGCCCGCGTCTTGAATGGTCGGTTGCTTAGCTCCGCTGCGATAGCTAGCATCAGTTTTCGTTTTCAGGCGCGTCCTCCCGACAATGTCATCTCCTCCCGCTTCGCCAAGGAATGCAGCGCTGCCCACGCCACTGGACACCCGCATTGAAATCGAGACGCCGGAAGGCATCGATATGGTTCTTCGCCCTGCCGGACTGGTTTCCCGCGCATTGGCGTTCGGTATCGACTTCGCCATTCGCGCAACCCTCATCGGCGTGTTCTTTTTACTCTTGCAGTGGTTTGACAAGCTCGGCATGGGCCTGGCCGCCATCGTGTTTTTTCTGATCAACTGGTGGTACATGGTGCTGTTTGAAGTGCTGAGTCAGGGGCGTACTCCCGGAAAGCGGATACTAGGCCTGCGGGTGGTGCACGATGACGGCACGCCGATAGACTGGTCCGCGTCGTTGATACGCAACCTGCTGCGTTTCGTCGACATGCTCCCGCTGGGCTACGGGCTGGGTGCAATCAGTTGCCTGAGCCATCCATTATTCAAAAGGCTGGGTGATCTCGCAGCCGGGACGCTGGTCATCTATAGCGACCAGCCGATAACGCGCCCCACCCTGCCAGAGGCAGAACCGGTAATTGTGCCGTTCGCCCTGCATCTGGATGAACAGCGGGCAGTGCTCAGTCTGGCGGAACGACAAGGTGAACTGTCCATTGCCCGCACCCGGGAGCTGGCGGCAATTCTTGCAGAACCCTTGCACATCCCCGCTGATAAAGCGGTCGCTCATGTAAACGGCATCGCCCGCAACCTGCTGGGGCATAAATGAAGCAGAGCCTGTTTGAAACCCGCCATAAAGATGAGTGGCAACGCTTTGGTCAGCGCCTTGATGCGCTGGAAAACGGCAAGGCCGATGCCAATGCCTGCGAAACATTCCCCGGTGATTATCGACGCGTCTGCCACCACCTGGCGCTGGCACAGGAGCGTGGCTACAGCAGCCACCTGGTCGACCCCTTGCATCAACTGGCCATGCGTGGCCATCAACAACTTTACCGTCACCGCAGCGCGATAGGCGCTCGTCTGCTGGGCTTTGTACTCGGAGGTTTTCCGCGACTGGTGCGCGCCGAATGGCGTTTCGTCCTGGTCGCCAGCCTGTTGTTCTTTGGCAGCCTGATCGGCATGGGGTTGTTGGTCTACGGTTTTCCGCAACTGATCTACAGCATCGTCAGTCCTGAGCAACTGGCCGACATGCAGAGCATGTATGACCCATCGGCCAGCCGGATCGGACAACCCGCTGAAAGAGCCTCCGACGCAGACTGGATGATGTTCGGCTACTACATCATGAACAATATCGGTATTGCCTTTCAAACCTACGCCAGCGGTTTGCTGTTCGGGCTGGGCAGCCTGTTTTTTCTGCTGTTCAATGGATTGATGACAGGCGCAATTGCCGGTCATCTGACCGACATCGGCTTCGGGCAGACATTCTGGACATTCGTCATCGGTCACGGTGCTTTCGAGCTGACCGCCATCGCCCTGGCCGGGGCGGCGGGTCTTAAGCTGGGATGGGCTTTGCTGGCCCCTGGAAGGCTGACGCGCAGTACCGCGCTGCGTGTTGCGGCCAGAACCAGTGTGCAACTGATCGGCGGGGTCATCCTGTTTCTGCTGATTGCGGCATTCATCGAGGCTTACTGGTCATCGATGACCTGGCCCGGAGCGCTGCTCAAGTACCTTGCAGGTGCCGCCCTATGGCTGCTGGTCGCTGCGTATCTGACCCTGGCAGGACGTACACCTCATGCGCCTGACTGAGTCAAACGTCGCCATACGCCCTCGATCCCCTTGGGAAGCCATCGACCTGGGCGTGCTGCTAGCGGGTCGTCACCGCGGTCTGCTGATGAGCAGTTGGGCAATCGTCACCCTGCCCGTTTTCTGCCTGCTCAGCGCACTGCTATGGGACTATCCCACGGCCGCCATTCTGCTGTTCTGGTGGCTCAAGCCTGCGTTCGAACGCTTGCCGCTGCTCATCCTGTCGCAGTCACTGTTCGGGGCAACGCCTACCCTCGGGCAAGCCCTCAAGGCGTGGCCCGCGACCTTGAAAAGCCAGCTGTTGCCAAGCCTGTTGTGGCGAAGACTCTGCCTGAGTCGCAGCTTTCAGTTGCCGGTGCAGCAACTGGAGCATCTGGCAGGCACGGAACGCGACCTGCGTATCAGCCTGCTCAGCCAGAAAGACCTGCGTGCCGCACGGCTGCTCACCATCGTCGGCGCACACCTGGAATACTCATTGTGGGTAGGTCTGCTGATCCTGCTTTACGCGTTTATTCCGCAGCAGATCCAGATCGACTGGCACTGGATGAGTCTGCTCGACGTTGAAAACCAGTGGCTGTGGATCGACCACCTGACCAACCTCTTCTATGCACTGGCGCTGGTACTCTGGGAACCCATCTACGTTGCGTGCGGCTTTACCCTGTACCTCAATCGCCGAACGGTTCTTGAGGCGTGGGATATAGAGCTGGTTTTCAGACGCCTGCGTCAGCGCCTGATCGGCAGCGCCTATGTAGTGTTGATCGGTGTCGGACTGGTGCTTTCGACGGCACCGGCCAAGGTCTGGGCCGAACAAGAGAGCTACAGCTGCCCGCTGCCCGATAGCAACGCGACAGAACCGCCCACCTCCCTGGCTGCACCGGACACGCCGCGCCTGACCCGCCAGACACTGACCAGCGAAGCGGCACGTAGCGAAATACACAGCATCCTGCAACAGCCGCCCTTCAAGAACCCCAAAACCGAGACAGGCTGGCGCTTCCCTGAACAACAGAAAAGCCAGTCTGTGGTTCGGGACACCCACGACCAGGGCTGGCTGCTTACCTGGCTCAATCGGCTTCTTAGGGCCGCGAGCGCCATGGCCAGCCTGATTGAGGTGCTGCTGTGGGGCGTGGTTATCGGCCTGACCGGGCTGGTGCTCTGGTATTACAGAGACTGGTTCAAGACCTTTGTAAGCCGGGCGCCCGGCAGAACAAAAACCACACGCCCGGCTCCACGGCAGCTATTGGGCCTGCAAGTGAATGCCGAAAGCCTGCCTGACGATGTCGCGGGCCGGGCCGAGCAGCTCTGGAGCAGCCAGCCTCGTGAAGCCCTGAGCCTGTTGTACCGCGCACTGCTCAGTCGCTTGCTGAGCGACTATCGACTGCCGTTGAAAAGTGCCGATACCGAAGCTCAGGTACTGGCGCATATCGCTGCGCTGAACCAGCCGCTGCTCAGTGAATTCAGTCATGACCTGACCATGCACTGGCAAAACCTCGCCTACGGGCATCGACTGCCACCGGCGCATGCCCGGCAGCAGCTTTGCGATGGCTGGCGTCGCCTGTTCAATCCGGCGGTGCAGGCATGAGCCGCCGCACCGGAATACTGATCGGGCTACTGGCCCTTTTACTGCTGACAGGCGCAGGGCTTTACCTCAGCCGTCACCTGGAGCGCTACGAGAAAACCGTGGATCAGGGCCCCTCGCCACAGGCAAAGGCCAATCCCTGGCTTGCGGCCGAACACTTCCTGCGTAGCCTCTCCATCACGGTAAACACCACTGACACACTGGCCCGGCTTCCCGACCCGAGTCAGAGCACCCAGACGCTGCTGTTGCTCAATGACCGGGAAGACATGACACCTGCGCAAACCGAACGGCTGCTGAACTGGGCCGAAGCGGGCGGGCACCTGCTGGTAGTGGCCGAGCAACTCTGGAATGAGAAAAAAGGTCGCAGCGGCGATCTGTTGCTGGACAGGTTGCAAGTTCATCAATACCTCACTACGGACATCAATGCGCAGGAACAACAGCTGAGCGACGCTCAGCAGCCGCTGCCCATCCCGTTGATAACCCCCTCGCCAAAACGCAAAAAAGAGCCTTGGCCGGAACTGACCCGCTTGTATCTGGAAAACGAAAGTGCCCCGGCATACATGAGCTTCGATCCTGCGTTCCATCTGGAAGACCCGCAAGACCATGCACAGTCGTGGGCCAACAGCGCCGATGCCACACACCTGCTGCAAATAAACCGTGGTAACGGATTGATCACGATTGTGACTGACGCCAACCTGTGGAAAATCCGCTCGATCGGCAACTATGATAATGCCTGGCTGCTCTGGTATCTGACCCAGGGCAGTGAAGTGACCCTGGTGCTGCAAACCGAACACGACAACCTGCTGACCCTGCTGCTGCGCAACTACCCTCAGGCACTGCTGACGCTGGCGTTGCTGATTGGCCTGGGCCTCTGGCACATCGGCCTGCGCGAAGGCCCGATGCGACGGCTCGCCCCCCTTGCACGTCGCCAACTGACCGAGCACCTGCGTGCCAGCGCCGAGTTCCTGCGCAGACGCAGCGGGCAACAAACGCTGATAAAGAGCCTGCAACAAGACATCCTGCGCCGCGCCCGCCAGCTTCATCCAGGCTTCGAGCGGCTGGCTGTCGCAGAACAATGGCAGGTGCTTTCGCGTCTGACCCGACAGCCCACCAGCGCCATCAGCGACGCCCTGCGCCCTCGCCCGCCGCAACGCGTCTCACACAGCGAATTCACCCGTCAGGTAGCCCACCTGCAAACGCTCAGGAATGCCCTGTGATCCTGTACTGGCGAATCGTTGGATATCTGCGGTATTGAAATCAAACCTTTAGAAGCTCATGGGTACGTAGTGTTGGATACCTCATTTGGGCAGGCTTCGGCGCGGCGAATGAATCCCGACTCAACTTACTGTAATAACCGCATTCAAGATCAACACCACAACCAATCCGACCAACGCCACAATGGATTGAACCACCGAGATAGTCTTCGTCGCTTCTCCCATTGTCATGCCAAAGGACTCCTTTACCATCCAGAAGCCTGCATGGTTCGCATAATTGAAAAACAGCGAACCGCAGCCGATTGATAATGCCAGCAAGGGCAAGTTAAGGGTGGGATCAGCACCCGCAAGTGGTGCCAGCAAGCCTGCAGCCCCTACGATGCCCACAGTTGCGGAGCCAGTGGAGACCGAGAGTAACATCGCAATCAGCCAACCCAGGATTAACGGAGGGAACCCAGACTGCTGGGTCAGGTGCACGATAGCATCGCCTACCTTGGCACTGGTCAGCATCTCCTGAAATGCCCCGCCTCCTGCGATGATCATGATGATGGAGGCAATAGGCTTGAGGCTTTTACCCAGCGAATCGCGCACCTTTTCGGCGTCGCCACCGCGCGCCAGTACCAGGCTTGCGCCGGCGAAAAGCACGCCTAAGAGCATGGATATCAGCGGGTTGCCCACGAAACTGGCCATTTGCAGCATCGCATTGCCCTTGGGTAGCACCATCTCGGCGACGGCATTGATCAGCATCAGGATCGCCGGTAGCAAGGCTGCCAGTACGCCGAGCAAAACGCCGGGACGGGGTTGATTGTCGGTTTTTTCGGCCAGAGTGAACTGATCAAGTAATGCCTGATCAGGCCTGGTGCTCATGCGCTTCGAAATGAACGCGCCGTAAAGTGGACCGCCCAAAATCATTGCTGGAATAGCCGCGAGAAAACCGTAGAGCATTGTGGGCCCCACTGAGGTTTTGAGTGCGGCGATGGCCGTCAACGGGCCAGGGTGCGGCGGTACCATGCCATGCATGGCGGCGAGCGCCGAAATCACTGGAACACCCACATACACATACGCCGAGCCTTTGAAGCGAGCCTGGCTTTCCAGCTTTCGCGCCACACTGAATATCAGCGGCAGCATAATTACCAAACCCACCTCGAAAAACATGGGTATGCCAACTACAAACGCAACCATCATCATTGCCCAAGGTATCAGGCGATCCGGGGTGCGCTTGAGGATGACCTCGGCCAGCTGCTCCGTGACGCCAGCATCAGCCAGGATTTTGCCTAGCATTGCGCCAAGCGCGATTACAATCCCAACGGCCCCTAGTGTCTTTCCGGCACCGGCGATCAAGTGAGCGACAATGCTTTCTGGCTGCATTTGGGTGGCAAAACCCACACCAACAGAAACTACCATCAGGGCCAAAAGCGGGTGCATCTTGAGGCGCGACACGATCAGTGCCACCAACACCACGACGCTTACAAGCGCGGTCATTAGAAGCTGTATATCTATGCTAGTCATGAAAATATCTCAGTTGGGCTGGCGCTGAGGCTGCACTCAGCATTTGAAAAACCGGTTCGAGACATAACGCTCGACGAAGCACGCGAAAAGCCAGACAGCGTATGGGTGCCTTCACGTGCAACACCCGTTTCAGGAAAGGCAAACACTTCGCAGCCTGCTGCCATGTCACTGCGGTCAGGTAGTTCAGTCAGGAGGCCAACATGGGAATGGGCATGGGAGCGACGCCACTCTAGCGGGGTGTCGGCGTAGTCACGGGCCAGTCGCTCGATTACCACTACCGGGCTACTAACAGGAATTTGCAATAATTGAGCGTGCACGTCGTCTACGGACTGGGCAGTAAGCGATTCTTCGGCATAAGCCACGACCTGCCCCCAGACCTTTTCGTAGCCGAAGGACAAACGTGCCGCCCCCTTGTTGCCGCTCCAGCAAACCTTCATTGACCAGCGCATCCACCGCTTTGCGCACGGTACCAGTCGACAGTCGGTATTCCGCTGAAAGCGCCGCCTCCGGGGGAATAGCTTCGCCAGGGTGCCAGTGATTGGTTGCAATCTGCTGGGCCAACTGGTCATGAAGACGTTGATAAAGCGGCAAACGGGCATCATTGGACAGAGCATTCATTGACCTATTCGCCTTGTTATATAGTCATATATATGAATCGCAGCAAAGTATTTCCCCAATGACAAAAACTTGTCAAGACTGATCTTCTTTCATAAGCAAGATCAGGTCGTAACTGCAGCTAGAGGGCAGATGCAAGCTGTGCTCAGGGACGCCAGCTGATCTATGGAGCAATGCAGTCGATCAGAAGTCCGTCACTTTACTCCAGGCTGATTTCCGGAATCGGTCCGGGTTATAAGGTCGCGGATCGACTATCGGGTGTGCGCCGCTGACGATATCGGCAATCAAGTGACCCGCGCCGGGGCTTAAAGACCGACCAATCCTGGCAATCCGCCAATATCGGGGATCTGGTGGTAGCCAAAGGCGACATCCGCCGGCTGTTCATGGCCGCGGGCGACGAAGGCTTTGTGCTTGATCTTCATGTCATGGGCCGACATCAAGTCATAACGGAAGCTTGAAGATACGTGCAGCACATCCTCAGGCGCGCAGCCAAGGCTATCGAGCATGAACTCAAACGCTGCCAGGCGCGGTTTATAGGCTTGAGCCTGTTGGGCGGTGAACACTTTGTGGAACGGCGCTACTCCTGAATAAAGCCGGAGGGGCACTGCCTGTGAGTGCCCGATCCTGGTCGATTGCTGTCTTTACGTAACAGGCACGCAAACGCACCTGCCTTTCAGACAGAAAAGGCATCCTTGCGTAGATATCTATCTTTGGTGCAGACGGCAGCTATGTCAGTGCAATTGAATGGCATGCACCAATACGCCGCATGCCCTGAGCGGTTACCATGGAAATAATGCTCGGCAAGAGAAGAAACACTCAGTCGCTGCGCACAAAAATTACGAAAAAGCCAAATCAGGTAAGTAATTGATTTATGGACGATAAATCTAATATAACAGTTAGTAACGCTCCAGAAATCGTGAGCGAGCAAACGCCCGAAACATCAGGCAGCACCAAGCCATTTATCGAACCCGCCACCGAACCGGCCAGCCCGGCAAACGCTTCAAGCAATCAGTTGCAGCAGCGACAACGCGCCAGCCAGCTGGCTCAGGCGTTGCGTAACGAGCTGCAAAAGGCTGTGATTGGCCAAAACACAGTGATCGAGGACGTGCTGACCGCCCTGGTCGGCGGCGGGCATGTGCTGCTGGAAGGCGTACCGGGGCTGGGCAAGACATTGCTGGTAAGGGCGCTTGCCAGTTGCATCGGCTGTGAGTTCGCGCGCATTCAATTTACGCCGGACCTGATGCCCAGCGATGTCACCGGCCATGCTGTGTACGACATGCAGACCGAGCAGTTCAAGCTGCGCAAGGGGCCGCTGTTTACCAACCTGCTGTTGGCCGACGAAATAAACCGGGCACCGGCCAAGACGCAGGCCGCGTTGCTCGAAGCCATGCAGGAGCGGCAAGTAACCCTCGAAGGTCGGGCGCTGCCCATCCCGCAGCCGTTCATGGTGCTGGCAACCCAGAACCCTATCGAACAGGAAGGCACTTACCCACTGCCGGAAGCCGAACTGGATCGTTTCATGCTCAAGCTGCGCATGGGCTATCCCGAAGCGCTGGAAGAGCTGAACATGGTGCGCCAGGTCACCCGCTCGACCCGTGCCGACATGCTGGATGTGCGGCCGCTGCGGGTCATCATGCAGGCTCGGGAGGTTCAGGCACTGCAACGCATTGCCAGCGAGCTGCCCATTGATGAGCAGGTGCTGGACTACGCCGTGCGCGTGGCGCGCAGTACGCGCACCTGGCCAGGTCTTAGCCAGGGCGCAGGGCCGCGCGCTTCAATTGCACTGGTGCGTGGCGGGCGGGCCAGAGCATTGTTGCGCGGCGGTGAGTTCGTTACTCCGGACGATATCAAGGGCTGCGCGCTGGCTGTGTTGCGACATAGGGTCAGGCTATCACCGGAGCTGGACATCGAGGGCCTTTCAGTGGATCAGGTGCTTCGGCAGATCCTTGACCAGGTCTCGGCACCGCGCCTGTGAATCAGGTTCTGAAACCGTCGGTTCCGATGCTGCGCTGGCTCGGTGGGTTCATGTGCGTTGCGTTGCTGACAGGAACGCTCCATGCGCTGGGCATCGAGTATCCGGCAAAAATCGACGAGCTTTATCGGGCAGCGTTGCTGGCTTTCGCGGGCATCAGCCTGCTCGATGCATTCTGGCTGCTCAGGCGTCCCTCGCCACGCGTGCAGCGCGAGCTTGCGGGTAGCCTGGCGCTGGACCGCTGGAACGAGGCGCGGCTCGACCTGCAACACAACGGTACCAAGCCAGTCACCATGCAGGTGTTCGATCATGTGCCGCATGGCCTGGAACATGAAAACCTGCCGCAGTCCATCATCTTGCCTGCACGCGGCAAAGGCAGCATCGGTTACCGTCTGCGCCCCTCAAGCCGTGGCCATTTCACCTTCGAGCAGTGCGAAATCAGTCTGCCAGGGCCTTTGGGCCTGTGGACGGCACGCCGCTATCTTCCGGTACACAGCACGACCCGTGTCTACCCGGACTTCGCCCGGCTTTACGGTGGGCAACTGCTGGCGGTGGACAACTGGCTGAGCCAACTGGGGGTGCGCCAGTTGCAACGTCGCGGGGCGGGAATGGAATTCAATCAGTTGCGCGAGTTTCGTGAAGGCGACAGCTTGCGCCAGATAGACTGGAAAGCTACCGCCCGCCAGCGCTCCCCCATTGCTCGCGAGTATCAGGACGAGCGGGATCAACAGATCGTTTTCATGCTCGATTGCGGACGTCGAATGCGCAGCCAGGACGGTGATTTGTCTCACTTCGATCACGCGCTGAATGCCTGCCTGCTATTGAGTTATGTCGCACTGCGTCAGGGTGACTCGGTTGGCCTTGCGACGTTTGCGGGTGAGCAGGACGGCTATCTGGCACCCGTAAAAGGGCCGGGGCAGCTCAACCTGTTGCTCAACTCGGTCTATGACCTGCAGACCACCCGGCGACCTGCTGACTACAGCGCCGCCGTTCGCCAATTGATGGTGCGCCATAAAAGACATTCACTGGTGGTACTGATCACCAACCTGCGCGATGAAGACGATGAGGAGCTGGTGGCTGCTGCAAGACAGCTAGGCAAGCAGCATCGCGTGCTGATTGCCAGCCTCAGGGAGGAAGTGCTCGACAGTCTGCGTCAGGCCCCCGTACAAACCTATGATCAAGCGCTGGATTATTGCGGGACCCTGAATTTCCTCAACGCTCGCGCTTCGCTGCACGACCGCTTGAGTGCTCAAGGCATCGCAATAATGGATGCTCGACCAAGGGAATTGGGGCCGCAGCTGGTCAGCCGTTATCTGAGCTGGAAAAAGGCAGGTACGCTATAAGCGAAACCTTGCGAGTCAGCCAGCTGACTCAGGCTGAGGCTTCATAAAAGGGGTAGAAACAGAAATACTCCCGCAAGAGCTGGACGAACGCCAGGTATTCTGTCGAGACCTGAGACAACTCGAAACCGGAGTCGTAGCTGCCTGGCGTCTCGTCTTCGTGGCTCCAGAGGCACTTGGCGCTAAGATCTATTGATTGCCCGACAGTGCCATTCGGCATTTTCAGACACAGATCAAATCTGGCCCCTACCAGAACGGGCAATTCGCTGATCAGCATCAGCCCTTCCCCGGAAACATTCCCCAGACACCCTATCAGCTTGCCAGTATGACGATTAAAGACCTGCAGGTAATCCTGCAATTGGTGCCGTTCTATTTTCCGCTCTTTATACATGGCAGGCTGCCTTCCAAGACCACTGTTGCGATCACGTAACACCGTTCGCTGGCTGCGGACTTCAAAAACGAGGCACTGCGCGATAACCGCCTCGGCCTAGAGCTCTGCAGCTCGTCCACTATGTGATCACAGCCTAGCTCAGAATTTTTCAAAATCCACCCGAACACGGCACCTGCCATTCAAATGAGGGTAACTATTTTGATACGGGAGCGTTTCGAACAGGTGCCGGGATCGGCCTAGCAGGCTGAGCCTTGGGGTAGAGGCCGGTTTGTGCAAGCGTATCGAGCCTGGCCCGTGCACGGAACGCATATTCGCTCTCTGGATACTGAGTCATCAGAAATTGATAGGTCTGAGCAGCATCGACATACAGTTTCTGCCGCTCCAGGCACTGGCCACGCAGCATCGACACTTCCGGCTGAACATAGCGGCGCGAACGGCTTTGACGCTCCACCTTGGAAAGATCCAGCATGACCCGGTCACAATCACCTTCCTGATAGGCACGGTAAGCGTGATCGAGGTTGGAATTCATCGCCCAGCGGGTGCAACCGCTGAGCGCAGTCAGTAATACAACAATCGTTACAATACGCATGGGACTCTCCTGTTCTCTGCCCTGTATCGGCGTCACAGCCTGTTTCTTCAAGTAAATCGCACACCGACCGTCAGCCGATTGCCCTCCCTGACAGCAACACGGTAGTGCAAAGGAACAATGACTAAAGACCCAGACAGGAGTAGCCTCTCGCTGCGCTTCAATTAAGGAGTTTGTGCATGACCGTTCGCCGCACCAAAATCGTCGCCACACTTGGCCCTGCCAGCAACTCGCCGGAAGTCATCGAACAACTGATCCTTTCGGGTCTGGACGTTGCTCGTCTGAACTTCTCTCACGGTACTCCGGATGAGCACAAGGCACGCGCCAAACTGATCCGCGAAATCGCCGCCAGACACGGGCGCTTCGTCGCTCTGCTGGGCGACCTGCAGGGTCCTAAAATCCGTATCGCAAAGTTCACCGACAAGCGAATCGAGCTGAAGGTCGGTGACAAGTTCACCTTCTCCACCGCTCATCCGCTGACCAGTGGCAACCAGCAAATCGTGGGTATCGACTACCCGGATCTGGTCAAGGATTGCGGCGTAGGCGACGAGCTGCTGCTCGACGACGGTCGCGTAGTCATGCGCGTCGACACCCAGACGGCTGACGAACTGCATTGCACCGTGCTGATCGGCGGTCCGCTGTCCGATCACAAGGGCATCAACCGTCGCGGCGGTGGCCTGACGGCTCCGGCACTGACCGAGAAAGACAAGCAGGACATCAAGCTCGCTGCCGAAATGGACCTGGACTACCTGGCCGTTTCCTTCCCGCGCGATGCCGCCGACATGGAATACGCTCGCCAGTTGCGCGACGAATCCGGCGGTACAGCCTGGCTGGTCGCCAAGATCGAACGCGCCGAAGCCGTTGCCAACGACGAAGTGCTCGATGAGCTGATTCGCGCCAGTGACGCTGTCATGGTTGCGCGTGGCGACCTGGGCGTTGAAATCGGTGATGCCGAGCTGGTTGGCGTACAGAAACGCATCATTCTGCACGCACGTCGCCACAACAAGGCGGTGATCGTCGCCACGCAGATGATGGAGTCGATGATCTCAAGCCCGATGCCGACGCGTGCCGAAGTGTCCGACGTGGCCAACGCCGTGCTCGACTACACCGACGCCGTCATGCTGTCGGCGGAAAGTGCTGCAGGCTCCTACCCGATCGAAGCGGTTCAGGCGATGGCGCGTATCTGCATCGGCGCTGAAAAGCACCCGACCGGCAAGACTTCCAGCCACCGTATCGGCCACTCGTTCACCCGTTGTGACGAAAGCATCGCGCTGGCGGCCATGTACACCGCCAACCACTTCCCGGGTGTGAAGGCGATCATCGCACTGACCGAAAGCGGCTATACCCCGCTGATCATGTCGCGCATCCGCTCCTCGGTGCCGATCTACGCGTTCTCTCCGCACCGTGGTACTCAAGCGCGTGCAGCGATGTTCCGTGGCGTCTACACCGTGCCGTTCGACCCGGCAGCCCTGCCACCGGGTCAGGTCAGCCAGGCCGCAGTCGACGAACTGCTCAAGCGTGGTCTGGTCGAGCAAGGTGACTGGGTCATCCTCACCAAGGGCGACAGCTACCACACTATCGGTGGCACCAACGGCATGAAGATTCTGCACGTCGGCGACCCATTGGTCTGATAGCAGAACGCTGCAAGCCAAGGCCCCGTCTCGCAAGAGTCGGGGCCTTTTTGCATTGTGTATGCCTGACGAATCTTTGTGATTAATCGTGCCGAACAAGAGCTGTGACTAACATGCACCTTATTCCCGCGCCACAAACACATCCGCCAGCAATTGATTACGCGGCAGACCTGCCAGATACAGCCGCTTGGCAAATATCTCCACGCTCTCGGCACTGCCACACAACAACGCCATCGCATGCCGCGACAACAGGCGCAGCTCGGCCAGGGTCGTCTCCAGCGCCTGCACGGAAATCAGTTGAACAAGCAACTGTGGATAACGCTCAGCCAGGGCTTGCAGCTCATTGGCCAGATAGTGCTGCTGGCTGTCATGGGCCAGATGAATCAGGCGGATGGTGCCCTGATGCTCCTGACGCAACGCCTCACGCAATACGCCCCATAGCGGGCCGAGCCCGGTACCGGCAGCCAGCAAGAGCAAAGGTTTTTCCTGCCAGTCGGGGTCATAGCGCAGGGCCCCGCCGCGCAGTTCGCCGAGCCTCAACGTGTCACCGACCCGCAGCTGTCGGGCGACGTTGCGGAAGGCACCGGGCTGGTGGCAGTCGATATGAAATTCCAGAAACGGGTCCTCGCCCGGAAGGCTCGCCAGCGAATAAGGCCTGGCAACACCGCTGTCAGTCCACAACACCTGGTGTTGCCCGGCGCTATAGCGCAGAGGTCGCGCGGGTTCCAGACGCAAACGCAGCACGGTCGGGCAGAGCCAGTCGCAGCCCACTACTGTCGCAGGCAGGCCGTCACGCTGCGGGTCAAACACCTCGACAGCCAGGTCACCGACCACTCGGCACTGGCAGGCGAGGCGCCAACCCTGCTGGCGCTTTTCAGCGGGCAACGCGTCGGGCAACGCGTCATCAGGCTCGCCTTTGACACAGCGCACCAGGCACGCATGGCAACTGCCGGCACGACAGCTATAGGGGACCGGCACACCGGCATGGTTCAGGGCGTCGAGCAGATTGCTGGCCGACGGCACCGACCAGCTACGCTCACCAACATGCAATTGAGGCATTCAGGCGGCCTGTGCAGAAAATAACGGCGATTGTACAGACTGGCCTGTCGGGCGGGTTATACTGCCGCGCCTTTTTGCGCCCGCTACGGCTAACCTGACAGCTCTGGTTCAAGCCGCAGTTCCAGACTGCCGCCGATAGCGTAATTGAATGTTCCCGTCCTTACAGAGGAGCGCGCCGCATGACCGTGATCAAGCAAGACGACCTGATTCAGAGCGTTGCAGACGCACTGCAGTTCATTTCCTACTACCACCCCGTGGATTTCATCCAGGCCATGCACGAGGCGTATCTGCGTGAGGAGTCGCCTGCCGCTCGCGACTCCATCGCCCAGATCCTGATCAACTCGCGCATGTGCGCGACCGGTCATCGCCCGATCTGCCAGGACACCGGCATCGTCACCGTTTTCGTACGCGTGGGTATGGATGTTCGCTGGGATGGCGCCACCATGGGCCTGGACGACATGATCAACGAAGGCGTGCGTCGCGCTTACAACCTGCCTGAAAACGTGCTGCGTGCATCGATCCTCGCCGACCCGGCAGGCGCTCGCAAGAACACCAAGGACAATACCCCGGCCGTTATCCACTACTCCATCGTTCCGGGTAATACCGTGGAAGTGGACGTCGCGGCGAAAGGCGGCGGTTCGGAAAACAAATCGAAGATGGCGATGCTCAACCCGTCCGATTCGATCGTCGACTGGGTCCTGAAAACCGTTCCGACCATGGGCGCAGGCTGGTGCCCACCGGGCATGCTCGGCATCGGCATCGGCGGCACCGCGGAAAAGGCAGCGGTCATGGCCAAGGAAGTGTTGATGGAGTCCATCGACATTCATGAGCTGAAGGCCCGTGGCCCGCAGAACCGCATCGAAGAGATGCGTCTGGAACTGTTCGAAAAGGTCAACCAGCTGGGCATAGGCGCTCAGGGCCTGGGCGGTCTGACCACCGTGCTCGACGTCAAGATCATGGATTACCCGACCCATGCTGCGTCGCTGCCGGTGTGCATGATCCCTAACTGCGCGGCCACCCGCCACGCGCACTTCGTACTCGACGGCAGCGGCCCTGCCTCGCTGGAAGCGCCGTCGCTGGACGCCTACCCGGAAATCGTCTGGGAAGCTGGCCCATCGGCCCGCCGAGTCAACCTCGACACCCTGACCCCGGAAGAAGTGCAAAGCTGGAAGCCGGGCGAAACCGTGCTGCTCAACGGCAAGATGCTTACCGGCCGCGACGCCGCGCACAAGCGCATGGTCGAAATGCTCAACAAGGGCGAAACCCTGCCGGTCGACCTCAAGGGTCGTTTCATCTACTACGTCGGCCCGGTTGATCCGGTACGCGAAGAAGTCGTTGGCCCGGCAGGCCCGACCACGGCCACGCGGATGGATAAGTTCACCCGCCAGATCCTCGACCAGACCGGCCTGCTGGGCATGATCGGCAAATCCGAACGCGGCCCGACCGCCATCGACGCAATCCGCGACCACAAAGCCGTGTACCTGATGGCCGTCGGCGGCGCTGCGTACTTGGTGGCTCAGGCGATCAAGAAATCCCGAGTCGTGGCCTTCGCCGAACTGGGCATGGAAGCGATCTACGAGTTCGAGGTCAAAGACATGCCGGTGACCGTTGCGGTGGACAGCACGGGTGAATCCGTACACATCACCGGCCCGCAGATCTGGCAGAAGAAGATCAGCGACAGTCTGGCGGTGGAAGTGCAGTAAGTAACGATGGCAGCAAGCCCGGAAAACAGGTCGGGCTTGCTGCATTAGCTTCGGAGTGCAGTGCCTTACCCCACGCAATCACCCACAACTAAATCGAATAAAGACGCACTGGAATGGCATTTTTTTTGAAAAAAGCTACAGTTGAAGGATCCGACCTTGCTGTGTCCAGTTCAGAGAACTTCTCGAACTTCAAAAACTTCATATCTCGCCATTTTACGGGCGCATGCGACTGCCACTCGATATAGTTGGAGGACCCAGAGATTGGCACGGTAATTTCCTGGCCACTCATGTTTTCGTTGAGCGCCTCCCATGTATCTGCACGCATATCACGTATCAGCGGAAATACATTACAGGCTGAGGCAAGGTTATTCATGCTCGCACTCATCATCTTCATCCATGAAGGTTTGGTAAACACCTTGTTTCCGGCAGAAAAAAATCAGCGATAGTGTGGCGGTCGTAGTACAGCAAGAAAGCCTTTAGCCGCCCCCATGCCAGCCTCCCATAGCACGGGTAGCCAGTCACCTCATATCAGAACAACTTTCCCCAGCGTCTGAGACTGCTTTTTACCGTCGATTCCGCAAGCATAATACTTAACATCGCCAAGCTGTCTGCATTGTTCATCAACAAGTTGGTCCGCACTGCGGGGTCGCTCAAACGCTCGATTTTCATGTCCTGCATGCTCTTGACCTCGAAGAGTCTCAGGGCCCTCTCGGTACTCAATACATTCTTTCCTATCATCCGCTCGACACTTCTGAACATGTGGGCGTTCTTACGCCCGTAAGAATACTCCATCGCTGAATTAAGCCCGCCTTCAAGGTGCTGTATGTAGCTGTCCTCACTGATCGCTGTCGCTTTTTCGTCCCGGAGACCCGCTGTCAGATACCCGAAATCAAGAATTTTGTTATTGAGAACTGTGTGAGAAACTTCATGCCCAAGCGTGATTGATGTACCCGCAACGTGGACGTTTAAAAGATCCTCGACCATGAAAATGCGTTTATGCTGATCCTCAAGATCAATAAATGCATCCGTCCCCGAATAGTTTTTCATTATGGCTATCTGATTGTAATGCCCCCCACCTTCATTGTAGTCTTTCAGCATGCAAGCCGTTGTACTGTATGTTTCAGCCAGTTCGCCACGCCTCTCCTTGGCGCCGTCCCCCAACACGTAACTCATCAATAGCTCAGGCAGTTGCGCTATCGCCGGTGCTGCGAGGGTTTTTGAACTTTCACTCCATGCAGAGTAAGCGAGTTTGAACGCGCGGTTCAAATGATCAGGTTCAGTTTTAGGAAGCTTCGATATTTCGCTTCTACCTCGCGCGAGGATGCCGGTGTCAAATAATACATCACGCTCTACACTGTCTCTCCGCCCACGATATTCCCCGGTCAGTCCATAAGGATCTGTGTAAGCTGTCGGATTATTCCGAACCATTGCATAAAAATTCAACCCATCCACATCCCCCGCCGGGTCCGGATTGATCCAGCGTTGCAACCACGGCGCGTAATACCTGAACCCATAATAATAAAGCCCGCTGGCATCGCGCTCCTTGCCCGAGTACCGAACTGTTTTGTACTTGGCTTCTACCGCACTGCGAGCCGCCCACCAGGCCGTACTGCCGAACGGATAATAACTTTCCTGGCTGATCAGACCGCCTTGCTGATCAAGCTCCAGCGTGCTCGATCCCAAGTGATCACCCAGGCTGTAACGCACCTGATTATTTGCGATGCCGTCCGGTTTACCGGCTTCCCAGTGCAACACCCGCACGCTGTTGCGACCGGCCTGAACCGTAACGACATGAAGGATTTCGCCATCGGCTGTGGTGCGAATTTCCAGTCCCGGCAGGTAACGCACTTCGTTAGTCAGCGTGCGATCTGATGCCTGCGCAGTGCTGATTTTTCGGCAGCGTAGACCCTGGCCGTCATAGACATAGCGCTCGTCATCATTCGGTCCGTCCTTACGTTGCACAGTGGTGATGTGCTGCAACTGATTACGCACATCCCAGCCCATGGCCTGCCCGCGCACCAGTTGCAGCAGGTTGCCGTTGGCGTCAAAGCGCGTGGCGAAATCCACGTCCCCGTCATCGTCGGGCAGGCTGCGATTGCTGTCCGGTGCGACGTGCATGATACGAGTGAAGTTGTGCGCGCCTTCGTGACGCATTTGCAGCAGATTGCCCGCTGCATCGTAGCTGTAACGCTGTTTGTAGTTGCTGACCTGACAGGGATTAAGCGTCGAAACGGGTTGTAAACCGGGCAGCGCCGGACCATGGCTTGCCCCGTTTCTGACCTCCCGGCCTGTGGCTTCGATCAACTGGTACAACGTGTCGTAACAGTAACGGCTGATCGGTTCGACAAGCTGGTTGTCGCAATATTGATCGGGCTGAGAAGTATCGTTGATGAGCAAAACATTGCCCACCGGGTCATAGCTGTAATTTAGCCTTTGCAACACAGAGCCATCAGCAGATACCGCGCTGAGTTGAGTCAGCCGACCGTCCTGTTGATCATAGGAATAATGACTGACGACGCCATTACCGGCCGTCTCCTGCTCTACCTGACTGAACGCGTCGTAGCGAATTGCACTGACCAGCGTTTGCGGCTGTTCGGTATTGGCCAGGGTCAGTTCAACAGCGTGCAGTTGCCCTGCCAAATCGTGACTGAAACGATGGAAATTATCGTTGGCATCAGTCTGCACCAACACTTCGCCCTGCGCGTTGAAAGCCCAGCGTGTCTGCAAACCGACGGGCTCCAGCAGTGCATCACGATCAGGCTCGGCAAGTGGCCAGTCCGGGCTGTCAGGCGACTGCAGAAAATACCGTTTCTCACTCAAAACTCCACCCGACAGACCATAGTCCGCAAGCAAGCACGAGCCTGCCGTATCGTCATGGCGAATCAGCTGATTACATTGATTATGCTCAGCGACGTCCGCAGCTCCATAGCCCAGGCACTCGACAACATGTCCTTGCTCTGTAACTGATAAAGGACGCAGCGAGTGGTCGTATTCGATGCATCGTAGCGTGCCTCGCCCGTCCCGGCTTTCAAGCAACTGCCCCGCATCGCCAATCAGGTTCATTCGCCAACCCGAATCGACGCTTTCGTTCAGCAAAACCGCTCCAGACAGACTAAACCTGACCACCAGATTTGCCGGGATACCGGCTTCGATTTCCGAACGACTGAACAAACGGGGATCACGACCCACAACCGGTCGCCCTGACCAGTCAAAGCGCTGGTGCGTCACCCGCGCGTCAAGAAGCTGCCCGGCCACACTTCTACAGAACTGCACGTTACGCACAGCCAGCGCACGTGGGTCAATGATCGCCAGTATTGGCGTATTGCTATGCACAATCGAGTTCATCGCTTTCATCCATGAATGTTTGATAACCCAGCTATTCGCTATAGCACAACAACGATCAGCACCGTTTGTGCACCCATGGAAATAGCGAAATTGATTATCGAAAGCCGGCTTGTTACCAAAAGGCATAAGCAAACGAATCGCAGATAACGCATTGCTTTTTATGGATATTTAACCCTTCTCGCGCAATAGCTGTCATTTGTATCAGGTAGACGACGACCGCCTTTTGAACAACGCTTGAGCCATGATTAATGAGGCGCCGAACATGACAAAACCTCCCCTTTCCTTGCTGAACAATCTAGCCAAAACCGATGCGGTCGCCCACGAGCGGACGGACGGCAAGTTGTCTTTCACTGACGCTCTCGCGACGCTGAACATTCAATCGGTCTTCGATATCGTGCGGCGCTCCAAGTCAGCCTTTGTCCGTGATATCTCGCGAATCAGCGACGCCAATGCGGCGCTTGCTTATGAAAATGCCCGCTGTTATGCGACGCAGATCGTACGGCTTTATCGCAACCAACTGGTGTCGTCTGGCCGTACGCAGAAACTGACACGGCGCTCGGGCGTACGCTCGTTGGTAGAGATCGGTCCTAGTTTCCCCAATCTGTTCAAGGAGAACTGGGATCTGTTTTGCAAAGTGGGAGCAATAGAGGCCAAGGACTCGCCCGTTGCATACCTGACATCCTTGTATCGTTTTGCGCTGGAAGAACTGGAAGGCAGCTCTGTCGATTCCAGCCGAATCAAGCTTGATGAACGACGCCCAGACCTAAAAGACCTGATTGTCGATCAGCAAAGCACGTTCACGCCGGTTCCTACGCTGCAGATAGTCAACCAGGTGTTGGGCAAAGCTATAGAGGCTTACGTGGACACCGTGGCGGAGGACAAGGACAAGTCTCTTTACCAACTGGTCGCTGAAAAACAGCATCCGTTCATGTTCCCTTACAACTTTCACTTTCAACAGATAACGCTGGGGCTGGCAGGCAAAAAGCCGACGCTGGGCGAGCTGAGTTATCACATCAGCCTTGAGGTTCCGACGACTTCAACGCCGACTGATGACTTTGGAAAAGTGCAGCAATCCAGCGCCGTCGCACAGGCCCTGATGAGCGGTTTAGGCCCTGAACAACAGGCAATCGCGCTTGAACCTGCAGTGGCAGCCGAGCCGGAGGCGATCAACCGTTTCTTCAACACAAAATACGACATTGTTTACGTGGACGGCGCCAGCAATCAGCTCAATACCCTCGATATCTTCATGGCAAAAACGGATCTCGACAGTGACGCAGTAGAAGCCCTTCTTGCCACAGGCAGTCACACCCCTTACCGCTCAGCCAATATCCAGTCGGCCGGGCAAACCGCCGACGCAACGCCGTCACCCGATGAAAGCCCGGCTGCAATCGGGACTCGATTTGGTGCTGAATACGTCAATGGCCCAGCCGTCGAGCCAGCAATGGAACTGCTCAAGGAAGCCGATGGTGTCGTACGCCTGACCAACACCAGCGTGGACCGCTTCGACCGCCTGCAACGCATGATTCGTTTGCAACGCTGGATGAACATTCCTTTTACAACGCTGGATACGTTGATCATCGCGGTCATTCGTTCGGAAGGTGATGCGAACTCTCCGGGAGTCCTGACTGCAAACACACTGCGCGCGCTGGGCGTCTACCGTTACTTGAGCAAACATTACAACCTCACGCCCGAAGAGTTTGCCAGTTTTGTTCATTGCATGGCTGGCGAGGCAAGCGATGGTCGCTTACCTCTGTTCGACCGGGTATTCAACAACCCGATCCTGTTCGACACCCCGTTGTTTTTAAACGGATCACCCCTTTATCTGGATAACGAAAGTAGCGAGCATATCAAGGCTCGCGCGCAGTTAAGCGCCGCCCTGCATTTATCCAGTACGCAGGAAGGCTTGTGGCTGCTGGTCGTTGATACTCGCGATCTGCTTGAAGGCACAAGTACCGATTTCAAACTCAAATTGAGTATGGTTTCTTCGCTGTATCGCCAGACCCGTATTGCTTCGATGTTCGGCCTGACAGTCCAGGATAGCCGGGCACTGATCGACCTGCTGGGCGGTGAACCTTACCGGGCAAACATTGTGAAAGGCCGACTGGGAAGCGCTCCGGCCGAGACAGACAGCGATGCCGAACCCGACGTGCTCGATATCCTGATGCAACTGGACTGGGCCGTTACCTGGCTCAAGGCTTATGGTCAGAACGTTGCCACACTGCGCCGTCAATTGGGCGTGGATATGACCGAACCAGCGACATCGCAGGAGCTGGCCGGTCAGCTTGAACAGTTGACCGATGACGCTCTTGCAGTTGCACTGACTGACCAACAACTTGCGTCACTGAACCTTCCAACCTATGACGACGAGGGCTCGGTGATCGAATGGTGGGCTGTAATAGCGCCGCTGATCGACTCACACGGGCTGGTAGTAGCCCAACCGTTGGATGAAGAGCCTGCTGTCAGTATCCGTCAGGCAATCCTTACACAGCTCACCTCTATAAGACTTGGCGATTCGCTAAAGAGCGAACTTGCCGCAAAACTTGAAGTGTTCGTCTTCAACGGCTACCTGACCCAGCATCGCCTGATGGAAGGTCTGATGCAAACCGTCGCGGGTTTGCCACTTGATCGTTGCGAACCGGTACTGCGCTGGTCAGGCAGTAGCGTGGACGTGTTTCTCGGCTCGCTCATGGAGGGCACCGAAGTAAAGCTGACGGAACTGATGCGCCATGCAGAAGTTAATCAGCAGTTAGGACTGAGTGCCCAGGCACTGCGCACGTTTCTGATCAACCCGCACTGGTTGCATACAGGTTTTGACAGCCCGCTTCCTCTCTCTTTGAGCAGCCTGTACCTGCTGGACCGCTATCGCAACTGGCGTGACCAGAGTGGTCACCCGGAAGACGCTTTGCTCGATTATTTCAAACAAGCGAATGGCGGTTCAAAGGACAAGGCGCACTGTGCTGCGCTGCTGGCAGCACTCACACACTGGACGTCGTCCGAAGTGCTGGCGGCGACTGTATTACTCACTGCTTCAGATGAAATCGCGTCTTCCATGCACGAGGTGGACTGGCTGAACCGAATGCACAGCGCCAGTGAACTCACAGGGCTCTCGGCTGGACAATTACTGTTGGCCACGGACCTGACAGTGACCAGTCCTGCCACGCAGTGGAAGTCCACAGGCGAAGCCGTTATATCCGGCAACCGTTGATCTGCACTTAACCTGTTCAATGCCATGGAGGCCTGATCATGTCCAATACCGTGGAAAGCCGGATCAACGAATCCTTTCGTGATGCGCTGGTGGCTTATTACCTGAGTGAAGTTGTACCCAACTCTCCACTGCTCAGTCGCCTGGGCCTGGACCAGCGTTTGAAAACGGCCAATGACCTGTATGAGTTTTTCCTGCTCGACAATCAGGTCGGCAATGAGGTCCAGACCAGCCATGTCGCATCAGTAATCAGCAGCCTGCAACAACTCATCAATGGCACCTTGCTGGGCATGGAGCCGGGCTACGACACCCTGCTGCCTACCGAGGCACGGTTTGTCGAATGGCGCGACCGCAGCAGTCAATACCCGATCTGGGCCGCCAATATGCAATTGGCGCTGTACCCGGAAATCTATATTTCTCCGGCACTACGGCTGAAAAAGTCCAGCTACTTCGCGCAACTTGAAAACGACATCAATCAAAACAGGATCAATATTGACACCACCCAGGAAGCAGTGAAGTCCTACCTTGCCAGTTTTGAAGAGGTCGCCAACCTGACCATTATCAATGGTTACATCGACAGCGACCGATTTGCAGAAGGCAAATATTACTTTATCGGCAAGTCGCGAGCCGAGAATATTTACTATTGGCGCACGGTAGACATGAATGAGCGCGCCTACAAAGAAGGGACTGAAGGGCCGAAATACGATAATCCCACGCCAGGCGCCTGGTCGGACTGGAACCGGGCCGAGATCGGTATCAATGCCAATACACTGGAAAGAACCATCCGCCCGGTGTTTTTCAACAATCGACTGTTTGTAACGTGGGTGGACTTGATTCATGTTACCGAGGAGGTGGAAGTTACGCTGCCTGACGGCACGATAGAAGCCGATATAGATGGCGGCTTCCCTGTCAATCCGCCGCCGTCCATAGCGCCTGTCACTGTGATCACACCAAACGTGCGGCTGGTACTTAATATTTCTTACAAGAAATATGACGATTCCTGGAGCGCGCCGCAAATCTATATGGACGTGACCACACCCAATGCATTCACCCGTGCAGATAAGCCAGTCAATCTGGAAAGAGACCTGAACACTATTGCTATTTACGATGTCTCTGCATCACCGGAGTCGTTATTTATCGCCATGTATGCGGGAGAGACGCTGGTTGAGGGTGATGCTGACGGATCGAGTTCAACCTACACGTTCCTTCACACCGCATTTATCGACAAAAATTTCAATAAGAGGCAAGCGTTCCCCGTGGACAATCATGTTGAAGCGATGGCCTATGATGATGACCCAGAACTTCAGCAACCAAGAGTGCGAAAAACGTGCTGGGCATTTGCACTTAAAAACAAGGAGAATTTTCAGTTTACCTGGAGAGTGGTAATAACGGTACTGAAGGTTAAAACACAATCCGCCCATGACGACGAACCCGCTTGGAACTACAACAACCTGCAAAAAAAAATAGGTGAAATGCAATTAATTGCCGCCCCGGTCGTTGACGAAAAAAGCTCGACTATCACAATAACGACACATATCACATCCGATATAGACGCCATTCACGCCCCCAGCGTACACATGCGAATTACTTACTGGCGCCTGGACAAATATGTACTCCTCGACCTATATGCAAAACCCTACGACGAACATCATTGGGCGCTCTTGAACGACTCAACATTTTCCACAACCCTGATTATAGCCACTGAAGCCCTTGGCATATTCAGCCTATCAGATGTCAATGGGGCCGCTGCCCCAGAACTTAAAAATTTTCTATCAAACCATGACTTTAATAACTTTCTCTTTTACGCGCCTGCATCGAACTCCGCCCCCATCAGCCTTAGCGGAGGTTATATAAATGCAGCCATTGTAGAAGAGCTAAACAAAACAGCGTCACTTAGAAGTGGCTCTGCCGTTTTTTCAGGAACAGCCATTGTGGCAGGGCCGCTTGTTACACTCGAAGGTACTGGAGAGCAAAAAGTCATTTACCGGCAAGTCGTCAGATACCCTTCCAGCATGAGCAGCCCCTATTCCAACAACCAACTCGATCTTGAAATCGGTTCCCCTGCCGAGCGTGTAAGTGCGCCCGCGCTTTATACTGTCACTCTTCCATTCGACAAAACCACGTTGCTGCCCTACCTGAAAGACACAGCTTTCGTTCCAGAAAAAAAGAATTTCTACATTACGCACGGTGTGGCCGTATTGGACGCCACATCAGGCGACACTATCGGTAATGCACTTAAATCCACAGAAATCGAACTTGCCTTCGCAGCCAGTGACGGGACAGATCCCATAGCGCCAAAAATCAGCAAGCGCGTCGATCAGCTTTTAGGCATCGCGGAATACATTGATTTCTCGAGCTCAAGCATCCTGTTCAGCGACGACTCGACCGATAAACGTGACCCTATCCGCATGAACACCCTGTTCGCCCGCGAGCTGATCAACAAGGCCAACATCGCACTTGAAGCGTTATTGTCCTGGGACACCCAACAGTTGCAGGAGCCGCCTATCGATGAGGACAACATCCCTGACCTGATGGACTTCAAAGGTGCCAACGGTCTGTACTTCTGGGAACTGTTTCTGCACCTGCCGTTCATGATTTCTCATCGACTCAATCTGGAACAGCGCTTCTCCGATGCAGAACGCTGGCTCGGTTTCATCTTCGATCCGGGTCGCAAGAAGATCGGCAATGCACCTGCTTACTGGAACGTGCGGCCATTGGTGGAAGAGCCAGACCCGGATTACTTTCTGCGCTCGCCCATTGACCCGGATGGCATCGCCGCCAGCGATCCGGTGCGCTACCAGAAAGCGGTGTATTTCCATTACATCAAGAACCTGATTGACCGGGGCGACATGGCCTACCGGCAACTGACCCCCGACAGCCTCGGCGAGGCCAAGCTCTGGTACGTGCGTATTCTCGATCTGCTGGGGCCGCGCCCGGATATGAAACTGACCAGCCAGTGGACGCCCATTGCACTGGGCGATCTTGCAGCATCTACAAGCCCGGGGCTACGAGCTTTCGAGCAGCAGTTCGTCAAGCAGGAACAACAGGTACGTACCAGCGCCACCGCCAAAGACGGCAAGGCAACGGTCAAATTCAGCCCGCCTCCCCTTCGCCTGAGCACCTTCGGCAGCGACCCGACACTGGCCGAAGAGGACAACGAACATTTTATCCTTCCGATCAATTCAGAACTGGTCAAATACTGGGACATGCTTGAGACGCGTCTGTACAACCTGCGCCACAACCTGACCCTGGACGGCAAGCCTTTGTCGTTACCGCTGTTTGCAGCGCCACTGGACCCACGGGCCTTGCTCGCAGCCTATGCCAGTGGCGCAACCGAAGGCGGTGCGGGCAGCCTGCTGGCGCAGGAAACGCCGCACTATCGCTACCCGGTCATGTTTGCCAAAGCCAGCGCCGCCGTCGAGACCTTGACCCAGTTCGGCTTCACGCTGCTGTCGGTCATCGAGCGTAAGGAACAAGGGCAGCTTATGGAGCTGCAACAGCAGCAAGTCTGGGAGTTCGCCCAGTACGCTATCGATCTGCAGCTCGAAGCACAGAAAATCGAAGTTCAGACACGCAAGGCACTGGAAGCCAGCAAGGCGGTGGTTGATGCAAGAACCCGTTTTTACGCGCAACTGGCGGAAGAGAACGTCAGCCCCGGCGAAGTCGCAGCGGCCAGCGCGCAGCTTGCGGCAAGGGTTGCCGAAGGTGTCGGATCAACCGCTAATGCTGCAGCATCGGCCCTTAAGGTAGTGCCCAACCACGCAGGTTTTCATGCCGGGGCTACAGGCGGCATGGCTGTCGGCGCTGCGGCGGGTGGAGCTGTCGGCGGTTTTCGTCTGGAAGGTGTGCCGGAGATGGTCGCCATTGCCGCGCAAGCAAGGGCCACACTTTCTGCATCCATCGGCTACGCGCTTGAGCGTACGGAGGGCTTCCGTCGTCGTCTTCAGGAATGGGAACACGCACGGGATCAGGCACTGCTTGAGTCCGAACAGATCACTCTGCAACTCGCCGTTCACGACGCCCAGACCCGCGCCACAGCGTTACAGTTGCGTCAGGCTGAGGATGCTAAAAAGCAGGCCGAGACCGTCTATGCATTTCTCAACAAGCGCTTCACCAACAGCCAGCTGTATCAATGGCTCAATGGGCAGTTCTCGACCTTCTACTACCAGGCCTATGACGCCACGTTCTCACTGTGCCTGGCGACGCAAGCCTGCTGGCAGTATGAAATTGCCGACTACTCGGCCTCCTTCATCCAGCCCGCGGCCTGGAAGGATGCCTGGCGGGGCCTGACTGCTGGCGAGGCCCTGAAACTGAATCTGCTACGCATGGATGCCGCTTACGTGACCCGCAACGAACGCAAAATGGAGATCGTCAAGACGGTTTCGGTACACCAGCTGCCGATAACCGAGGGGGATGATGCCGGGATGAATCACGGCTGGGATGCAGTGGTCAAACGCCTGGCGGAAAAAGGGATTGCCGAGTTCGAAATCACTCGAGCCATGCTTGACGAGGATTACCCGGACCACTACCTGCGCCGCATCAAACGTATCAGCGTTTCGTTGCCGGTCACGGTCGGGCCGTATCAAGATATCCGCGCCACGCTGACCCAGTCGTACAGCGCAGTACAGATGGACGCTCAGGCTGACGGGGTGCTCAAGGAAAACATGCGCGCCAGCCAGCAGATCGCCTTGTCCACCGGCGTGGACGATGACGGACTGTTCGTTTTCAACTTTGACGATGAGCGCTATCTGCCATTTGAGGGCACCGGTGCGATCTCTCGCTGGGCCCTGAGCTTTTCCAACCCCGCATCGCAGCGCGACATGATCGACTCGATCACTGACATCATCGTGCACATGCGCTACACGGCGAAAAGTCGTTAACCGACAGGGAGCAAGGGCCATGGAAGCTCAATCGCAATCGCAGAATCAATCGCCGCCGTCCCTGCAACCGACTGTTGCCACTCCGTCATTACCCAAAGGCGGTGGCGCGATTCAAAGCATCGGCAAGGGCTGGGGATCCGTGGGTACCAGTGGCGCGGCGTCACTGGAAATCACTCTGCCTATCAGCCTTGGACGCGGCTACGCGCCAGCCCTGTCGCTGAGTTATCAAAGCACCTCTGGTAACGGCGTGTTCGGGCTTGGCTGGAACCTGAACATCGGTAAAGTCGCGCGTCGTGCCAGCAAGGGCGTACCGGGCTACAACGACGATGATCTTATTTTCGGCCCCGCAGGCGATGTCTGCCTGCCGGAACGCGACGACAGCGGCGCGCTTGTCTCGACTCAGGTCAGCAGCTACAACGGTCATGATTTGACGGCGACTTATCAGGTGGTGCGTTACTTCAACAGAGTCGAAGGGGCCTTTGCGCGCATTGAGCATTGGCGCGTGGACAACACAGATCCCGGCTTCTGGCTGATTCACGACGCCGACGGCAGCCTGAACCTCTATGGCAGGAAGACCTCGTCGCGTATTGCCGACCCGGCAGACATGAACCGGGTTGCCGAATGGTTGCTGGATGAAAGCATGAATGCCGTCGGCGAGCACATCCTCTATGAATACAAGCCCGAAGACCATCAGGGCCTGCCAGAGAATCACCCGAGAAACTTCCGCGCCCAGCGCTACCTGAGCAGGGTTCGCTACGGCAATGCCAAGGCACATCCTGTGCTTTACCTGTGGGAAGAAGGTTCGCTGGATAGTTTGCTGTGGCACTTCGACCTGATATTCGACTATGACCAGCGCGACACCCGCAGTGACCCGCCCCCCGAATATGACGAGCAATTTACCTGGCCCGTGCGCAGTGATCCGCATTCAAGTTTCGCCTATGGTTTTGAGCTGGGTAATCTGCGCCTGTGTCGGCAGGTTCTGATGTTCCATCACTTCCCGAACGAGCTCGGAGAAGCACCGCTGCTGAACCGACGGCTGCTGCTGGAGCACCTTCAGACAGCGCTCGGCTACAGCCTGCTGAGCGCGGCGCATTCAGAAGCCTGGGATGGCACTGACTGGCGGCGAGTCGATCAACAACCCCCTGTGCAGTTTCAATACACCGACTTCACTCTTGAGTGGGGCATCTATACGCCGCTGGAGCCCATGGCCGGCCTGAATGACGGCCAGCAATACCAGTTGGTTGACCTCTACGGCGACGGCTTGCCCGGCATTCTGTATCGAGACGACAAGGCATGGCTATATCGCGAACCGATCCGTGATACCGCTGGCGCAGCGGACGCCGTTGCCTACGGAGCCTGTGAATTGCTACCCCGCATACCGACGGCTGATTCAGCCACACCGGTTCGTCAGACCCTCACAGATCTGACTGGCGACGGGCGGCTGGACTGGGTAGTCGCCCAGCCGGGAATGGCCGGATTCTTCACGCTCAACCCTGACCGAAGCTGGTCGAACTACGCAACGTTCTCGGCTTTTCCTGCAGAGTTTTTCCACCCGCAAGGCCAGATGGCGGATCTGGTCGGCGACGGGCTGTCCGATCTGGCCCTGATCGGCCCACGCAGCGTTCGCCTGTATGCCAACCGTCGAGCCGATGGGTTCGCCGCAGCAATGGACATTCCTCACGACGAGGATCGCCTGCCATTGCTCAGCGACAGTCCCACTGAACTGGTAGCGTTCAGCGACCTGCTGGGCACAGGGCAACAACACCTGATCCGGATCCGGCACAACGAAATCCGCGTCTGGCCGAACCTGGGGCGTGGCCAATTCGGCAAAGGGCAGCTCTTCGCCAGCCTGCCTTACACCTACGAAAGCTTCGATTCCAGCAGGGTACGGCTGGCCGACCTGGATGGCTCAGGTGCCAGTGACGTGCTGTACCTGCAAACCGATTGCTTTCAGGTCTTCATGAACCAGGGCGGGAACGGCCTGGCTGCGGCCTTCGATCAGCTGTGGCCGGAGGGTGTGCGTTATGACCGGCTCTGCCAGTTCAGTGCGGTCGACCTGCTGGGCCTGGGTTTCTCTAGCCTGATACTCACCGTACCGCACATGACGCCCCGGCACTGGAGCCTTTATTACGCGGCCGACCGGGCAGGCACGGTCCGCAAACCTTATTTGCTGAAGGCCTCGGACAACAACCTCGGTGCTGCCGGAGAAGTCAGCTATCGCAGTTCGGCGCAGGAATGGCTGGACGAAAAAAACGAGCTGCGGGCCGCTGGCAGCGTTGCTGTCTCGGAATTGCCGTTCCCGGTTCATGTGGTTGTCAGGCAAACCATGCAGGACAATGTCACTGGCAATACGCTCACCCAGCTGTTCCGCTATCGGCAGGGTTTCTATGACCCTCGGGAACGTGAATTTCGCGGCTTCGGCCTGCTCCTGCAGACCGACACCGAAACGGCGTCGCAGAATCAGGAGGATTTTACCGCTCCGGTATTGAACAAGACCTGGTTCCACACAGGACGCTACCCTGCCAGACCCTGCACCGACTATGACCGCAGCGACCTCGCTGCTCGCTTGCCCGGCGAGCATGTGTTGTCCCGACTCGACCCAACAACCGGAACCGATTTGCCCGTCACAGACGCAGATGACGCGACCTTGCAGGAAATGGCACGAGCGCTGAGCGGCTCTGTACTGCGCAACGAAGTCCTCGGGCTCGATGCCAGTCAAAAAACCACAGTGCTGTACTCGACCCGATCAAACCGCTATCTGGTTCGCCAACTGCAAGCACTGAGCACGCATCGACCCTACGCGTCGATGCTGCCGCTCAGTCTGGAAGTCATCACCTATCGTTACGAGGCCGACGAACT
This sequence comes from Pseudomonas syringae group sp. J248-6, assembly GCF_032586995.1. Lineage (NCBI taxonomy): Bacteria > Pseudomonadati > Pseudomonadota > Gammaproteobacteria > Pseudomonadales > Pseudomonadaceae > Pseudomonas > Pseudomonas syringae group sp. J248-6. Next base: position 285,705 of record NZ_JAWHOP010000003.1, read on the forward strand.
GGACGATCCGATGTGCGAACACAGCCTGAATCTGGCGTGGGACCGCTACGGTTCGACGCTCCACTCAGCCAGCTTCAACTGTGCGCGGCGCAAGAAACCGGGGGACGCACCACCCTTTGCGGACCCTCACCAGCAACAATGGTGGGAAGCATCACACGACGAGGCCCAGCAACAGTTTTACGTGAATGAAATGCGCGCCGAAGCCATTCACCTGGACAGCCCGCAGAGCTGGCGCCTGGGGCTGCCTTACCGCACACGCGGCGATGCCATGCTCATTCCGGCAAGCGCCTTGACGCCTGCGCAGATCAGCTACGAGCAATTCGTCGATCCGTCCGGTCCATTCGCAGCGTTGCCACGTACGCTCACCAGCCTGTCAGTGCAACGCTATATCGGTTGCAGCGATGGCGAGGCGACCTTTGAGGCGCTGGCTGACGCCGTTGAAACGGCTGAACTGGATGATCACGCACTGAGCGCCTACGAGCGAGTCATGGACAGCGCCACTCTGGCCAAAAAACTCGTCGAGATCGGCTATCAGCAAATGCCGAGTTTTCTGCCGACGGACAGCTTGAACCTGTGGTCGGTAAAACGCGGCTTTGCCATTTACGCCGGTCCAGAGCACTTCTTTCACCCCACTACGTTCAGGCCTACACGCAGTCATGGCTGGAGTCTCGTCGAATACGACGCCTACGATCTGTTCGCAACTCGCATCACCGACCCGGCAGGCTGCGTCACCACTGCTGAATATGATTATCGTGTGCTGCAACCAAGACGAATCATCGACCCCAATCAAAACAGTCGGGAAGCCGATTACGACGCCTTCGGCAGGGTATGGACAACCAGCTTTTACGGCACGGAACTGGGTGAGGCGGTCGGCTTTCCTCCACTCAATCGCACCGTACATTACTGGGCTTCGGCCAGCGAGATAGCGCTGCAACCCGAATACGCTCTGGACAGACAAGCCAGCGCGCTCTATTACGATGGCAATACGGCGCTGGGGCTGGTTCACATCCCGCTGGCAACCGCTGCCTTGGTTGCAGACCGCTACCCGGAAGATAAGGACGCACAAATCCGCATCAGCATGGCGTCGATAGACGGCTTCGGTCGCACCCTGCAAACCCGCCAAAAAGTGGAAGACGGCGACGCCTATTCTGTCGATAACTGGGGCAATCTCGAACTGGTCGACGGTCAACCGAAAATTGTCCATGCATCGCCGCGCTGGCGTGTCAGTGAACGGGTGGAATACAACAATAAAGGCCTGGCAGTGCGGGTTTACCGGCCATATTTCGCCAACAGTCATCGGTATGTGAACGACGCATCGATACGCTCACAAAACATCGTCGACAAACAGTTCTACGACCCGCTGGGGCGTCCGACCATCACCATTACCGCCAAAGGCTGGATGCGCCGGCAGACCTATCGTGTCTGGTACACCATCAGTGAGGACGAAAACGATACGGCCGAGGAAGTGCTGGCAGCAAGAAAGGCGGCCGGGCATGGTCAGTAGCGCGGTAAATGCACGTACGCCGGAATTGATCGTTTCCGAGGTTCGTGGGCTGGTCGTGCGCCAAGTCCTTTTTCATCGAGCCGAAGCCACGCAAGCGGCAGCAATCAGAGTTACCAGGCAGCGTTTCGACCCGGCAGGCAGGATGATTGCCGCCACTGATCCACGCCTCGCCAACGCCAACCGGAGCACTGTCTACAGCCTTGGCGGCAACGCGTTGGCCACCGAGAGTGTCGATGCCGGCTGGCGACTGATGTTATTCGGCGAGGCGGGCCAGGTTTTGGGCGGCTGGGACGGTCGTGGCACCGAGCGGCAGCTCGAGTACGACCAGCTGCTACGCCCGACGAGGATCATCGAACAGCATCGGTGCGTGGAGCGGTTCACCTACGGCCAGGCAGATGCAGCGGCACACAACCAATGCAATCAATTGATTCGCCATGACGATACGGCGGGCTCGCGCTTGCTGCAGGATTACAGCCTGAATGGCTCGGTACTCAGCGATACACGACATTTCCTGCTCGTCGCCGAAGGACCGGACTGGCTACCGGCCGAGCGTGATCGCGATGCGCTGCTGGAGCCGGTCGGACTACAGACCCGTTGGGCGTTCAACGCACAGGGCGAAGCGCTTGTGCAGACCGACGCCAAGGGTAATACCCAACTCTCCGCTTATAACGTAGCCGGACAGTCGAACAGCACAGATCTGACGCTGAACGGCAGCACGCACTCGCAGACACTGGTCAGTGCCATTCACTACAACGCCTTCAATCAGGTTGAACAGGAAACAGCAGGCAATGGCGTCGCCAGCCTTTATTCCTATGATCAGCAGGACGGCAGGCTGACCGGGCTGAGCGCGACCTCTGCTGACGGCACGTTGCTGCAGCAACTCGATTACAGCTATGACCCGGTGGGCAATATCCTGCTCGTCACCGATGCGTCCCAACCAGACCGGTATTGCGACAACCAGCTTATCGAACCGATCAGCCGTTACCGTTACGACACGTTGTACCAGTTGATCGAAGCCACAGGCCGGGAGGTCAGAAACGGGGCAAGCCATGGTCCGGCGCTGCCCGGTTTACAACCCGTTTCGACGCTTAATCCCTGTCAGGTCAGCAACTACAAACAGCGTTACAGCTACGATGCAGCGGGCAATCTGCTGCAAATGCGTCACGAAGGCGCGCACAACTTCACCCGTATCATGCACGTCGCACCGGACAGCAATCGCAGCCTGCCCGACGATGACGGGGACGTGGATTTCGCCACGCGCTTTGACGCCAACGGCAACCTGCTGCAACTGGTGCGCGGGCAGGCCATGGGCTGGGATGTGCGTAATCAGTTGCAGCACATCACCACTGTGCAACGTAGGGACGGGCCGAATGATGACGAGCGCTATGTCTATGACGGCCAGGGTCTACGCTGCCGAAAAATCAGCACTGCGCAGGCATCAGGTCGCACGCTGACTGACGAAGTGCGTTACCTGCCGGGACTGGAAATTCGCACAACGGCTGATGGCGAAACCCTCCATGTCATCACCGCTCAGGCGGGTCGTAACAGCGTGCGGGTATTGCACTGGGAAGCCGGTAAACCGGACGGCATTGCGAACGATCAGGTGCGTTACAGCCTGGGTGATCACTTGGGATCGAGCACGCTGGAGCTTGATCAGCAAGGCGGTCTGATCAGCCAGGAAAGTTATTATCCGTTCGGCAGTACGGCCTGGTGGGCGGCTCGCAGTGCGGTAGAAGCCAAGTACAAAACAGTTCGGTACTCGGGCAAGGAACGCGATGCCAGCGGGCTTTATTATTATGGGTTCAGGTATTACGCGCCGTGGTTGCAACGCTGGATAAACCCGGACCCGGCGGGGGATGTGGATGTGTTGAATCTGTTTTGCTTTTTAAGAAACACGCCCACTACGTTGGTAGATCGAACAGGCTTGAGCCCTTTCAACTTCTCTGAAGTACTTAATAAATCAAAGGAACAGGGTGATCCTGTTCAGGCGAGGGGTCTCGCAGACATTACTCGTTTTAACCCTGTTTTTGGCGGCACACTCGCGGTGGCCTTGTCATCCAGTCAAAAAAGTCTCGCGTTCGCTCGTCAAAAAACAAACCAGATCCTGTCTCCATTTGCGGACCTTCAAGAAAGGGAGACGGTACTCGGGCACTTTAGAATCCCGGCCGAGGCCAACCCTGATACGGACTCGAAAATACTCTACATGCTGAGTTCAAGTATTGGAAAGCTGACGTCGTTCATTCAACAGTATGACGGTACAAAAATCGTGGGGGTTGGCGGGTCTCGAAACAGTAAAGCGGTGGCATGGCAATATCCTGAGGACGCAGAGCATCATTTATTCATTAGAGACAGTGTTGTACATGAACATCCTCACATGGTCGCCTGGAACATTATTCATGAGGCATCCCACATGCACCTGCTTACGCAAGATAGTTGGTACATGAATGTACCGGGCACGACCGATGAAGGCACCTCAGGCGCGCAATCTTACAGCGGCCGTCTTGATATTCTGGCTACCGTACAAAGGCTTCAGAAGCGCTATGAAGGTTTTGTCTGGGACGGGCCGGACGCTGTAGACGTTAATCGTAGCGCTTTTGAAGAAAACCCTTTAGCACGTGCGCAAGCCATTTTGAATAACGCTGACTCCATCTCTCTGCTGGTCTCGGTTATCAATCAGCAGTTCAATGGGCCTATGGCCAGGCTCACAGCACGTAACGCGACCCCTTCAGCAATTTCCGCATTGGATCTTGCGTCCCATGCGGAACAAAAACATGCGACTCAACGACGTTTTTCAATTGGATGATGCCGCCAGTCTCACACTCTCCAGGAAAGGGTAAAGTTGTGATTCGCCAAAAATTTTATCGAATGGAATAGCGACACACGCTGCATGGAAAGCCTCTCTTGGCTAACGCCAGGCCCATAAAAGGACGTTTCGTCATGAACAGAGCTATGCATGCCCACACACCAACGCTGGCAGTGACTGACCCACGGTCGCTCACCGTGCGTGGCATCGCCTTTCTACGACAGGATTCAAGCCAACCCGCCGATGAGCGCGTGACCCATCAGACATACGATGTGGCGGGACGTATCATCGCTCAGCGAGACCCACGCCCGAGCAGCGATGCGTTGCCCACTATCAGCACACTACATTCGCTTTCCGGCCTTTCTTTGCTGACCAACAGCGTCGATGCTGGCCGGCAGCTTGTCCTGGCGGGCGAAGCAGGTCAAAGACTGGCGAGCTGGGACGGCCGTGGCAGTGAGCGAAATATTGAGTACGACGTTATGTTGCGTCCCTTGGCCATCATTGAACAAGGTCGGATCGTCGAGCGCTTTAGTTATGGCAACATGGACGTAACGTTCGGGCATAACCAATGCAATCAACTCGTCCGACATGACGATACGGCAGGCACACGTTTTTTCCCGGACTACGCATTGCAGGGGGCGTTGCTGACCGAGGCGCGGCAATTCCTTTTGTCGCTCGACGTGCCGGACTGGCCGGTCGCCGAAGCCGAGCGCGATGCCTTGCTTGAGCCGGCTCCGTTGCAAAGTCGGTGGAGATTCAATGCACTGGGCGAAGCCATCGAGCAGGCCGATGCCATGGGTAACCGACAGGTGTTCGGCCAGACCGTCGCCGGGCAATCGAAGACCCTGGGCCTGACGCAGGCGGGCATTTCCCAGCCGCAGGCATTGCTTGCGGATACCCGTTACAACGCGCTCAATCAGGTCGAACAGGAAACAGCGGGCAATGGCGTAGTCAGCCTTTACTCCTATGATCAGCAGGACGGCCGGCTGACCGGGCTAAGCGCGATCTCTGCTGACGGCACGCTGCTGCAGCAACTCGATTACAGCTATGACCCGGTGGGCAATATCCTGCTCGTCAACGATACTTCTCAACCAGACCGGTATTGCAACAACCAGCTTATCGAACCGATCAGCCATTACCGTTACGACACGCTGTATCAGTTGATTGAAGCCACTGGCCGGGAGGTCAGAAACGGCGCCAGTCATGGCCCTGAAATGCCCGGCCTGCAACCTTTGCCCACCATTGATCCCTGCCAGGTCAGCAACTACAAACAGCGTTACAGCTACGACGCTGCGGGCAATCTGCTGCAAATGCGCCACGAGGGCGCACACAACTTCACCCGCAACATGCACGTTGCTCCCGACAGCAATCGCAGCCTGCCAGATGATGACGGGGAAGTGGATTTCGTCACGAGCTTTGACGCCAACGGCAATCTGCTGCAGTTGGTGCGCGGGCAGGCCATGCGCTGGGATGTGCGTAATCAACTTGCCCTGGTCACCCTGCTGCAGCGTAAAAGCGCACCGAATGATGAAGAGCGCTATGTCTATGACGGCCAGGGTCAGCGCTGCCGCAAGATCACGCGTGCGCAGGCATCGGGGCGTACCCTCGTCAACGAAGTGCGCTACGTGCCGGGACTGGAAATTCGCACCACAGCCGATGGCGAAATCCTTAATGTCGTCACGGCTCAGTCGGGTCGTAACCGCGTGCAGGTGTTGCACTGGGAGGCTGGAAAACCGGGCACTATTGCGAACGATCAGGTGCGTTACAGCCTGAGTGATCATCTGGGCTCGAGCACGCTGGAGCTTGATCAGCAAGGCGGCCTGATCAGCCAGGAAAGTTATTACCCCTTTGGCGGTACGGCCTGGTGGGCGGCGCGCAGTGCAGTGGAAGCCAAGTACAAAACCGTGCGGTATTCAGGCAAGGAGCGCGATGCCAGCGGGCTTTATTATTACGGGTACAGGTATTACGCGCCGTGGTTGCAGCGGTGGATAAGTCCGGATATATCCGGCGAGGATACTGACCTTAATCTGTATAAAATGCTAAAAAACAATCCTCTTAATCATGTTGACCTGAAAGGTAACGTAGCCATACCCCTTAACGCACATTTTTACTGGGAAGGTGGCGATATTCCAATACCACACCTGCAGAACATGCTGCTTTTTAAAGAAATAAATCCCGACTACCAAGTCAATGTGTGGACATCCAAGGTAAAGCACCTGCTAACCCCATTGGCTGTAATGAGTGAAAGCAACGACCCTGCCGAACGCCATCTGGCATTGGCGCATGGCGATTCGCTAATACAGCGCAATCCTGAAAAGCTATTCAGCTCACTGGGCCAAGCCTACCCAAACGCACAGAAACTCGAAGCGATTTATAGCCGCGAGACAAATGGACCTTATAAGAATTACGCTGCAGCCAGCGATGTAATAGAGCTGGCCTCAACTTACATGGAGGGCGGCCTGTACATGGACGCGGATGTCGCGGTCGGACAGCCGCTCGGGAGCCTCGATGCACCCCATGGATTTCTTGTACACATTGAAAACGGATTGACGTCTAACGCCATACTCGCCTCTGCACCCCGAGGCAAAATTGCTGGCGAAATAATGGACACCATTGTTGACCTTTACACAAGAAGCCCTGGCATGATGGATGACAATGAAAATTACGGGTGGGAAAAGAAACGCAGTACCCCGGGTGAAGGACTATTCAGCCGACTGAAGTTAACCATGCACATGACCGGCCCCTCATTGGTCCGTAACTTCCTTCCTGCAACAGCGGAAGAAAATAAAGCATACGCCGTACCTCATGATAAGTTTTTCTACCGTGAGACACCTTACACAAATAATACGCAATTGGAACAACGATCACTGTCCGCGATTTTTTTTCGAAACCTTAGGCACGGACTAAATGGTGAAGGCCGCTGGGCAAATGTTCGCCCGGGCAGAAAAACCTCAATATAATAAAACTTGAAACGTGATACTACACAATGCGTTGAGCAAGGCAATGAAGCCAAGGCATTTTAATCTGTACTATATTTCCCACAAAAATTAGAGACATTTCAGTCAACACCAAAGGGATGCTGATCCCACATTCGATAAAAATAAAGATTACGCTGCTGAAACATATGGATACCTGTATGCAACGTAAACCGATCAAACGTGGAGATTTGAAACATGGCATTTGATGCGTACATCAAAATCGAAGGCATTCCAGGCGAAGCGCTGGATGACCGCTACAAGGACTGTATCGAGATCACCGGGTATGGCTTCGGCATGCATCAAAGTACTTCCGCCACGGCGAGTTCTTCCGGTGGTGCATCGTCCGGAAGGACTTCCTTGAGTGATTTCTCGTTCACCAAATCACTGGACAAATCGAGCTGCAAGCTCATGGAAACCTTGTGCGCGGGCAGACACCTGAAAGAAGTCGTGTTGTCACTGCATCGTGCAGGCGGAGACAAGGTCAAATACTTTGAAGTGCTGCTGGAAGAAGTCATCATTTCCAACTACACCCAGCATGCCAATGATGGCATCCCCAGCGAAACCATCAGCCTCAACTACGGAAAAATAAAAACCACCTACACACAACAGAAAAGATCTGACGGTGCGGGTGGAGGGAATGTCTCGGGTGGCTGGAACCGTATCAACAACAAGGTCTATTCCTGATTTTTTTGAACGCTCATGCATTGAACCTTACAGAACGATCAGGGAAAGACTATGGCACGGCCATTTTTTACTGCCGCCTGGGCGGCTTCGCAACATATTTATGATCCGGTGGCACCGGAAAAACGAGTGGCAGAGGTGATTGGGGGGCTCGTGGCGAAGAATATAAATAATCCTGATCCTTCGACAAAGTGGAGGAACACCTGTGCTGTGCGATTAAGTTACATCCTGAACTACTCAGGTTTGAAAATACCTAAGATAGCTAAACAGACAGTCTCCGGCGCAGATCAGCATCAGTACTTTTTCCGTGTATCGAATCTAAAAAGCTTTTTGGAAACGCACTGGGGCAAGCCTGAGATCGTCAAACACCCGCTCTCTGACGGCGGAGCGCTTGCAAGAAAAAAAGGAGTTATATTATTTGAAATATCGGGTTGGACAGACGCAAAAGGCCATGCAACGTTATTTGACGGTAATATTTGCTATGACCATTGCTACTTTAACGAGCCCGACGTTAACTACCGTACGGATATGGCAAATTTCTGGAGCTTAGTTTAATGAAGCGCATTGTCACAGCCATCACAGTCTGTCTCGCACTCGTGGCAACCGAGAGCTTCGCACATACAAAACCCTCATCACCAGAGGGCATGCACCGAAGCTATGAACAAAACTTCAAGGATCTGGTCCTTGCTACCTGTATAGCAAACGCTTACGCCTCTGACGTAAAGGTCGGAATAGATGCTGGAAGTAGCGTCACCGCCATTGAGGACTGGGCAAATTACGACTGGGAAGTGGGACCCGATGAAATTCGAGCGCTCGTAAGCAAGTATCTGGCCAGAGACTATACGAACCCCTTAACCGAATCCGAGATAAAAGGTGTGAAATTTGACTTTTTAAAGTGCTTGGACCTTTACCACAGCAAGGAGCTGAATGCCTTGACAAAAAAAACTGTCGTAAATCCAACACACACCTACATGCAGGACTACAAATAACATCCATATTCACAGGGAGGTTCGTAGAATGAAATCATGTCTTACGGCCCTAACAGCATCTCTGGTCTTAACAACATCCAACAGCTTCGCCTACACCCCCACCTCATCGCCTGAAGGAATGTACAGAACCTTTGAAAAAAACTACAAGGACATGGCCCTCGCCACCTGCATAACCGCCGCTTATAAATATGATGTGAACGTCGGCATTGACGCAGGCAGTAGTGTCAGCGCGATGCGTGACTGGACCTACTATGACATGGAAAAAAGCCCCCTTGCGGTCAAGGCATTGGTTGAAAAATACCTCGCCAGAGACTACACAAACCCTTTGGCCGAATCCCAGATAAAGGGAATAAAATTCGACCTATTGAAATGCCTGGACATGTATCACAGCAAGGAACTGGACGCGTTGACGAAAAAGGTCGTGACTCACCCGAATCAGACCTACATGCAGAATATCAAAAAGCCTTAACTACTCTCTTCATGCAACAAGCCTGTCCGGCAAACGCTGCACAGGCTATTTTCATTGCAAGCACTCTACTCCGCACATTATCTGTAGGGCGGAGACACATCATGCTGACTCAATGTAATCCGATAGCTTTTTAGCGTCTCCCCTCGGTGATGTACTGCTTGCTTAAATATTGATAAATAGCCCCCGTCACTTCCCGCCTACTCGGCGAACATCCTCAAACAACCTTTTCGATAACTATTGTAAGAATTAACCGCAGGACACCTCCCTTCCATTTGAAGGAAATTTCCGAGAAAATCCCGGCCTCTTGCGCTTGGCTATTCAGGTCTCTAGCCTTCAACGGTCGCTGCCCAATCAGCGATCAGGTTTGGTAGACCTGAGTGACCTGTGCGCAATGCGCCACCTTCTACAGGGCGCATTCTTACGGCCTGCGTTTATGGTGGCCGTGCGCTTGGCGTTTTCGGACGCACCGGCTTGCCTGGTCACCGGTCTACCAACCTGCGTACGGCCGCCACCCTGATCGTTTGGTAGCGAACAGGGCGGCTCCTTCAATGATCAGGAGTTGCAAACATGCCCCATAAAATCGTCCCCGACCCGCCCACCGCCCTGTTCACCGTCAACGCATCCGTCAGCCAGGAAGAAGCGCTCAACTACGCTTCGGATCTGCTGCGCTGCATCATCACGACGGCCTATGAGTCCGGCGACAGCACTCAGGGCACCAGCCGTGATCTGGCGTTTTCGGTATTGCACATGGCCGAGATGGCCAAAGCCATGGTTGACCGCTCACTGGAATGCATCGTGTAGCGTGATGACAACCCGGGGCCACGCTCGGCCCCGCGTACACCTCAATTACGCTGATCCAGCAGGTTCACCACCAGCCGGTCGATCCAGCCCCACAAGCGCTGTTTGACGCGTCGCCAGAGCGGTCTGGCCTTCCAGTCTGCCAGTGTGGTTTCGGCGCTCAGGGCGAAGTCTTTTTCGAAACTGGCGACCACATCGCGGGTCAGCCCTGGGTCGAGGGCTTCGAGGTTGGCTTCAAGGTTGAAGCGCAGGTTCCAGTGGTCGAAGTTGCACGAGCCGATGCTCACCCAGTCGTCGATCAGGACCATTTTCAAGTGCAGAAAACACGGCTGGTATTCGAAGACCTTGACCCCGGCCCGCAGCAAGCGCGGGTAGTAACGGTGACCGGCGTAGCGTACGGACGGGTGATCGGTGCGTGGCCCGGTCAGCAGCAAACGTACATCGACGCCGCGCGAGGCTGCCCTGCGCAAGGCGCGGCGAACTTTCCAGGTGGGCAGAAAGTAAGGGGTTGCCAGCCAGATGCGCTTTTGCCCGGTGTTCAGCGTGCGCACCAGCGATTGCAGAATGTCGCGGTGCTGGCGAGAGTCGGCGTACGCCACACGGCCAAGGCCTTCACCGGCTACCGGGACGGTGGGCAGATGATCCAGACCAAAGTTTTCTTTCGGGCGCCAGGCGAAACGTCGGGCATTGGCGTGAAACTGCCGGTTGAACAACGCTTGCCAGTCAAGAACCAGCGGCCCGGTGATTTCCACCATCACTTCGTGCCATTGACTGACATCCTTGTCTGGCTCCCAGAATTCATCGGTTACACCCGTACCGCCGACCACCGCCAGCGTCTTGTCGACCACCAGCAATTTGCGATGGTCGCGGTAGAAGTTGCGCACGCCGCGTCGCCAGTGAATAGGGTTGTAGAAACGCAGAATCACACCGGCATCGGTCAGTTGCTTGCGCAGGCCGGCGTCGAAGGCTTTAGAACCGAAGTCGTCGAACAGGCAGCGCACGATCACACCACGCCTGCCCGCCTCGACCAGCGCCCGCACGATGGCATCGGCGCAGGCCCCGGCTTCGACCAGGTACAGCTCCAGGTCAACCTGCTGCTCGGCCCTGTCAATGGCTGCAATCATGCGCGGGAAGAACGCAGGACCGTCAATCAGCAATTGAAAGCGGTTGTTTTCACGCCACGGGAAAATCGCACCGTTCATATCAGCGCGCCGTGAAGATCAGGACAGCCCCGACCGGGACTGACAGACTGACCGCAGACAAGCCTGCCGCGTTGCGCAGGGCATTGAAGTCCGAAACCATATCGAAGTCCTGAGCATGAATCACCAGCGGTTCGAGCGTCACAACCTGAAAGCGGCGCTCGTCGAGGCGCGTCGCCAGCAGTTCGGCGTTATAGCTGTGACTCTTGCCGCGCAGGCTGACGGTCAGTGGTAAACGCAATTCCAGTTGCGCGCCGGGGGCAAGGTTATTGATCGGGCGCATGTCGAGCTGGGCATTGATCTGCGCAACGGGAAACTTGCGTACCTGAAACACCTGCTCCCGCAGGCGCTCGTCGCGCAGGGGAATGCCGGTGCTAATGGACTCCGTTTCGACTTCCACCTCAGCCAGCCCTTTGGGGTCGACCTTGCCATGCAGCACAAGGAAGCGATGCACCTCGGCAATATCGGCATTTTTGGTTGACGTGAACGAGAGCCGCGACGACTCGTTATCCAGATACCAGTTCGCATGGGCAGGTAACGCCACTGCGGCCAGCATGACCAGCAGCAGGCGATTCATAGTGAGCATGCAGACTCCAGACGTGCAATTGAGGGCCACCTTATCCGCCTGTCTGACCTCTGGCAAACCACGACGTTCGGCAGCAATCCATCAAGGCCCGGATGGCAACAGTCGGCAGCCTTGCCGCTCACCCTGCCACGACGCACTGCTGGTTCGCCCAAGGCCGTTGGCAATGACCTTTTTCTGGCTGCTGTCGTCGATCAGCGTGCCAGGCACGTACTGTTTGACGTAGCCCAGGCAATACGCCTCGGGGTTGTTCATGACGTACCTGCACGAGCAGTATTCCTTGGCGGTGTAGGCACTGATGATGGTGGGGAATGCCTGCAGGTTCACGCGGTACTGCCAGGCAAGTACCGCGAGCGCAGCAAGGATCAGCAACAGCAGGCTGCTGAAAGGTCGACGCAGGATGAACATTCGGCGACTGCTCATTGCACGCCCTCCTTGCCAAAGGCTGCCTGTATGCGCTTGAGCATCTGATTGTGGTCGTAACTACCGTCGCGGTCATCGGCATAGCGCACGATCACCAGTTTCCGGTCAGGGATCACGTACAGCGCCTGCCCCCAGTGGCCCAGTGCGGCAAAGGTATCAGGGGGCGCATCCGGCCACGGCCCCCTGCCGCCATCGGCAGTTCGATTGAGCCACCACTGGCCGCCAGGGACTTCGACGTTGGCATCTATCTGCTCGCCTGCAAACGGCGTCAACACGAAGTCCATCCACTCCTTGTTGAGCAACTGCCGAGCCTGCCATTGCCCGCCGCGCTGCATCAGCAAGCCGATGCGCGCCAGGTCGCGGGCAGTCATGTAGGCATAGGACGATCCTACAAATGTACCCACGCCATCGGTTTCCCAGACGGCACTGCGGATGCCAAGCGGGTCGAACAGTGCGGTCCACGGATAATCCGCATACGCCTGTGGCCCGACGATATTTTTCAATGCAGCAGCCAGAACCGTGCTGTCGCCGCTGGAATACAGGTACGCCTTGCCGGGGGATTTGGCTGCGCGGTGCTCGGCGGTGAAGCGCGCCATGTCGTCACGCCCACGGGTGTAGAGCATGGCGACGACGGAAGAGTTAAGTGGTGCATATTCGTAATCTTCCTGCCAGTTCAGCCCCGAAGCCCAGTGCATCAGGTCTTTGATGGCGATATCGGGGTGCGCCTTGAACGGCGCGTAGAACTTCGCCACCGGATCATTGAGTTGAAAACGCCCTTCGGTAAACGCCACGCCCAGCACTGTCGCCATTACGCTCTTGCTGATCGACCAGGTCAGGTGCGGGGTTTGCGCGGTGGTCACACCGGCATAGCGCTCATAGACGACTTCGCCATCACGAATCACCAGCAGCGCATCGGTGCGTACGCCCTTGCGCGTGGCGTCGTCGCGAGCTGGGAAGGCGTAGGCCTCGAGTTCTTCGATGGCCGCAGATCGCGGCGCAGGCTGAGAAGACCATTGCTCTGCCGGCCATGTTTGAGCAACGACGCCCTGGGCACTGAAGCCCAGGATCAAAACCAGACACAGGCGGACAAATCTACGCGGCATGACAGGGCCTCTACAGAGTAATCCGCATACCGTATCAGGGCTTCATGACAGTCAGCCATTACCCCGGGACAGGACGCAGAGCGTCCAGAACGGCATACCCACGCGGAGCATAGGCACGATAGTGATCCTTCGTACGCCGCTCGTTCCTCGCGCTCCACCAGCGTGGAAATGCCCACAGCGTTGCCCGTCACACAACCATCACCAAAGCTTCACAGGCATGACACGCCATCTCCCTAGCCTGCAAGTACGGCAAAGCGCCTGGACAAATCAGTCAACCAGCCAAACTCTGCATGGCTGGCTCATGGAGATTCGTATGACCCAGATCGCCCGCATTCGTGACAACACTTCTGAACGTCGTCTTCAGGCCGAACGCCTGATTGGAGCGAGCGCCTTGCAGGAAGCACAGGCGTTGCGTTTCAGTGTGTTCAGCGAAGAGTTCAACGCCCGTCTCAACGGTGCTGAACAAGGCCTGGATATCGACGATTACGATGTTCACTGCTCGCACATTGGTGTGCGTGACCTGAACACCGGGCGTCTGGTTGCCACTACCCGCCTGCTCGACCACAAGGCCGCCAGCACGTTGGGGCGTTTCTACAGTGAAGAAGAATTCAGCCTGCACGGTCTGGTTCATTTGCAGGGTCCGATTCTTGAGCTGGGCCGTACCTGCGTAGACCCGGCCTACCGCAACGGTGGCACCATCGCGGTGTTGTGGAGCGAGCTGGCCGAGGTGCTGAACGAAGGCGGCTACAGCTACCTGATGGGCTGCGCGAGCATCCCGATGCACGACGGCGGCATTCAGGCGCACGCGATCATGCAACGCCTGCGCGAACGCTACCTGTGCAACGAGCACTTGCGCGCCGAGCCGAAAAACCCGCTGCCGACGCTCGATATCCCGAGCAATGTGATCTGCGAGATGCCGCCACTGCTCAAGGCTTACATGCGCCTGGGCGCCAAGATCTGCGGCGAACCGTGCTGGGACGAAGACTTCCAGGTGGCCGACGTGTTCATCCTGCTCAAGCGCGACGACTTGTGCCCGCGCTATGCCCGCCACTTCAAGGCGGCCGTGTGATGAGCCGGGCACGCGGCTATGCCCGCGTAGTCCGGGTGCTGCTGGTCGTGGCGCTCGGCTTGACGATTGCCGGAACGTTCGCGGTTCTGGAACGCACCAGAATCGGTGGGTCGATGGAGCGCAGGCAGCGCTGGAGCCGTTGGTTCATGGCGCGCCTGACCAATGCCCTGCCGTTTCGCGTCACCGTGACAGGTCAGTTGCCAACCCAGCCAATGCTGTGGGTCAGTAACCATGTGTCGTGGACCGACATTGCCCTGCTGGGCATGCTGGCACCGCTGTCGTTTCTGTCGAAGGCCGAAGTCCGGACCTGGCCGGTAGCAGGCTGGCTGGCGCTGAAGGCCGGCACGCTGTTCATTCGTCGCGGGTCGGGCGACAGCCGTCTGATTCAAAAGCAGATGTGCAATCACCTGCAACAAGGCAACGCACTGCTGATCTTCCCGGAAGGCACGACCACCGACGGCAGAAGCCTGCGCACCTTCCACGGCCGCCTGCTGTCCAGTGCCATTGAAGCCGGCGTGCCGATCCAGCCAGTGGCCATCGGTTACTCGCGTGACGGTAAACCGGACCCGATTGCCCCGTTCATTGGCGACGACGATTTGCTGTCCCATTTGCGCCGGTTGTTCGCCAATGAGCAGAGCGATGTGCACATTCACCTGCTGACCCCGATTCCGACGGCGGATCAGGAGCGCGCTGCACTGGCGTTCAAGGCCCAGCAAGCCGTTCAGGTGGCGCTGTTCGGTGAACCTGTCACGGGGGAGTCAGTGATCGGTAAACAAGTATCCGGCGAGCCTGCTCAGCCGAGCGAAGTAGCTTCGCGCTCGGCCAGGGCAGCCTGAGCAAAATCCTCCAATAGCGGATAGAACTCGGCGAAATCCGCACTCAAGGGCTGGTAAAGCGCCTGCAGTTCCTGCATGCCGCCGGCCAGCCCTTCGGGCCGTGACAAGCGTCGCGATATCCCGCTCAGCACTTGCCCCAGCACGTCGAAATTCCGATACGAACCCAGCCAGTCCTGCGCGGCCATGCGCGGCGCGATCAATGCGAGCCGCTCGGGCAATTGCGGCTCGGCGGCCAGCGTGCCATAGACTTTGCCAGTGAATACGTCCAGCGGCAGATCGGCATAGCGATGCCAGTCGCGAGCCAGACAATGATCGAAAAAGACGTCGAGCATAATGCCTGCATAGCGTCGCCGCTGGGATGGAAAGCGGGCAATGGAAGCCTTGATCAGCGGGTGGCTGTCAGTGAAAGCGTCAATGCTGCGATGCAGCCGAATGGCCGCTTCAAGCTCTGCAGGAAAACGTCCCGACAGCGGACCTTTGACGAAGTCGCCATACAGGCTGCCAAGCAATTGAGCAGGCCGATGCCCGCCGAGATGAAGATGTGCCAGATAGTTCATGCCTGCAAGCCTACGCCGCTTTCAAGGCCGAGGTCTATATATCGATATAACCCGATATAGCGATTTTGCCAGTCCTAAGCACAAAATCATATTTGTATATCGCGAAATACAGATATAAGGTTCGCCCTATCGCGATATATCGCTACACCGCCTGTGAGAACGACATGCCTATCGACCTCGACGACATAATAAAAGCCCTGGCCCATCCGGTCCGCCGAGAAATCCTGACCTGGTTGAAGGACCCCCGCGCGAGCTTTCCTGCTCAGCAATACTCGATTGAACACGGCGTGTGCGCCGGACAGATCGATCAGCGTGCAGGATTGTCCCAATCCACTGTCTCGGCCCATCTGGCGACCTTGCAACGCGCTGGCCTGATCAGCAGCAAGAAGGTTGGCCAATGGCATTTCTTCAGACGCAACGAAGAAGTCATACAGGCATTCGTTCAGGCGCTGGTTGAAGAGCTGAACAACCCGACCTGATTTTCCAACGTTTACCAGGAGCTGCCCCGTGCCTCTTTCGCTACTTATTCTGGCCCTGAGCGCCTTTGCCATCGGCACCACCGAATTCGTCATCATGGGCCTGCTGCCCGATGTGGCGGCTGACCTTGGTGTATCTATCCCCGGCGCAGGCTGGCTGGTCACCGGCTATGCGCTGGGCGTGGCCGTCGGCGCGCCGTTCATGGCCATGGCCACGGCAAAACTGCCGCGCAAGGCTGCGCTGGTCACGCTGATGGGCATTTTTATCATCGGCAACCTGCTCTGCGCACTGGCCAGTGACTACAACGTATTGATGTTCGCCCGCGTGGTTACAGCGCTGTGTCATGGTGCGTTCTTCGGCATCGGCTCAGTGGTTGCCGCAGGGCTGGTGCCTGCCAATCGCCGCGCTTCGGCGGTAGCGTTGATGTTCACCGGTCTGACCCTGGCCAATGTACTGGGCGTGCCTTTGGGTACTGCATTGGGTCAATACGCAGGCTGGCGCTCGACCTTCTGGGCGGTAACAGTCATCGGCGTGATTGCGCTGATCGGCCTGATCCGCTTTCTGCCGACCAACCGCAATGAAGAAAAACTCGACATGCGCGCCGAACTGGCCGCACTGAAAGGTGCCGGTATCTGGCTGTCGCTGACCATGACCGCGCTGTTTTCAGCGTCCATGTTCACCCTGTTCACCTACATTGCCCCGCTGCTCGGCGAAGTCACCGGCGTATCGCCCAAGGGCGTGACCTGGACCCTGCTATTGATCGGCCTGGGCCTGACCGCAGGTAACGTGATTGGCGGCAAGATGGCCGACCGCCGCGTGTCATCCACGCTGATTGCCGTGTTTGTTTCGATGGCGGTGATCTCAACCGCTCTCAGCTGGACCAGCGCCGCGTTGATCCCGACTGAAATCACCCTGTTCCTCTGGGCGGTCGCTGCCTTTGCCGCCGTACCCGCCTTGCAGATCAACGTGGTGACCTTCGGCAAAGCCGCGCCCAATCTGGTTTCAACCCTGAACATCGGCGCTTTCAATGTTGGCAACGCGCTCGGTGCCTGGGTCGGTGGCAGCGTCATCGCCCACGGCCTGGGCCTGACCAGCGTACCGTTGGCCGCAGCCATGCTGGCTGTGCTCGCGCTGCTGATCACGCTGATTACTTTCCGTCAGACCGGCAACCCCGATCTGGCACCTGCTACACACTGATCAATCACGAGGATTCGACACATGACGACTATCTTTGACCCGATCACCATTGGCGATCTGCAACTGCCAAACCGCATCATCATG
Organism: Pseudomonas syringae group sp. J248-6; assembly: GCF_032586995.1. Classification (NCBI taxonomy): domain Bacteria; kingdom Pseudomonadati; phylum Pseudomonadota; class Gammaproteobacteria; order Pseudomonadales; family Pseudomonadaceae; genus Pseudomonas; species Pseudomonas syringae group sp. J248-6. The sequence goes on from NZ_JAWHOP010000003.1 coordinate 303,455, forward strand.
GCGCCACTGACGCGCTGCCGCGCCGACGAAGGCCGCGTGCCCAATGCATTGATGTCCGAGTATTACGTGCAACGTGCTTCTGCAGGCCTGATCCTGACTGAAGCCACATCGGTCACGCCGATGGGTGTTGGTTACCCGGACACACCCGGCATCTGGTCCAACGATCAAGTACGTGGCTGGAGCAACATCACCAAGGCCGTGCATACCGCTGGTGGCCGCATCGTGCTGCAACTGTGGCACGTTGGCCGCATCTCCCACCCGGCGTACCTGAACGGCGAAACTCCGGTGGCCCCTAGCGCTATCGCAGCTGAAGGCCACGTCAGCCTGATGCGCCCGATCACCCCGCTGCCGACCCCGCGCGCGCTTGAACTGGCGGAAATCGGTGACATCGTCGAGGCCTATCGCGTCGGTGCGGAAAACGCCAAGGCTGCGGGCTTCGACGGCGTGGAAGTACACGGTGCCAACGGCTACCTGCTGGAACAATTCCTGCTGACCGGCTCCAACCAGCGCACTGACGAGTACGGCGGTTCGGTAGAAAACCGTGCCCGTCTGCTGCTGGAAGTGACTGATGCGGTCATTGAGGTGTGGGGCGCTGGTCGCGTGGGCGTACACCTTTCGCCTCGCTTCGACATGCACGACATGAGCGATGCTAACCGCACTGAAACCTTCAGCTACGTGGCCAAAGAGCTTGGCAAGCGCGGTATCGCGTTCATCTGTGCCCGTGAGCGTGACGCCGAAGACAGCCTCGGCCCGCAGTTGAAGAAGGATTTCGGAGGCGTCTACATCGCCAATGAAAAATTCACCAAGGACACCGCAAATACCTGGCTGGCAGAAGGCAAGGCCGACGCTATCGCATTTGGTGTGCCTTATATCGCCAACCCGGACCTGCCTGAGCGCCTGGCCAGCGATGCACCTCTGAATGAAGCGCATCCCGAAACGTTCTACGGCAAAGGGCCGGTCGGCTATATCGACTACCCACGCCTGTAACACGGCGCTGCAACAGCAAAAAACCCTGACTCGCAAGAGCCAGGGTTTTTTATCGCCCGTACTTATTGCTGTTACAGCTTAGCCTCAGGCCCGACTGTACCTAGCACATTGCCTTCGGCATCAGTGATCGTGCCGTCCGTTAACTTCCAGCGACCGTCGGGGTAGTTGACAGAGCCATCTGCCATGACCCAGGTCCCGTCCTTGTGTTGAACATCGCCGCCGGGGTGCTCGACCGAACCGTCGGCACGCACGGTGGTGCCATCCAGGTGTTGAACAGTGCCATCCGTGTGCTTCAAGGACTGGCCATCTGCCGCCGCAACACTTCCATTCGGATAGCTGACCGTACCATCCGGGTTGAAGACACTGTTGAGCGGGTGGATCAGTTGTAAAACACCGGTGCCCGTGTTGATGATTGCCAGCAGCTTGTCCAGGCGCGAAGGTGCCTCAGGGGCCGGCGGTAACTTTCGCGCAACGGGTGGTTTGATAACCGGTTTAACAGGCGGTTTTACAGGTGGCCTCACTGGCTTTTTCACCTTGATCGAGGGTTTCACAGGCGGTCTCACCGGACCTGTCACCTTGACCGGAGGTTTTACAGGTGGCTTTACAGGCGGTTTGAACTTCACCGGTGGCTTGGCCCGCTGGAGTAGCAAATCCTCCGGATAACCCGGTACTTCGGCGTAAGTGGGCAACGGCGTCCTGGCAACTTCGTCTACTCCCTGGCCTGAGTCTTCAGCCGGGATGTAATTTTCGGTCGTTTCTTGCGGGGTATCGGCGTACATCTCATTGATTCCATTCATTATTGAAACTCCATTTATTTAACAGTCAGGCAAGCGTAAGCCTTCCCTCCATTGGCAAGCACATATCTATTTAACGAGTACAAAAAAATGTCAGGAAATTTGCCAGCGGCTATCTGCTATGGCCAGCCGCCGGCAAGTCTCGCCTTCAACGACGCGCGTTGAGCTGTTGCGACAGATTCTGGATCTGGCTGGTGAGGGTATTGATATTGCGGGTGACCTGAGCACGAAACGCGTCGAACTCGGCAGTATTGGCCTCTGCTGAAGGGGCCGGGCGGTTTTCCTGCTCGCTTTTCATGACCATCAGGTCCTGTTCCAGGCGCTCGACAGCAGCCGACGGGTTGCCCTGTTTCTTCAGTGTCGCAACATCGGCTGCCACGCTTTTGATCTGCGCATCCAGCTTGCCCTGATCGGCCTGTGCGGTTTTCAGATCGGGCAGCGCGGCTTTCAGCGTGGTCAGCTCAGCGACGACGCTTTTGAGCTGCTCCTGCAACTGCGCGCTTTCACTGTGCTGCTGGGCGGTTTGCGCGGCCATCTGCTCCAGGCGCTTGTCGAGACTGCCCTGCTGGCCTTCAACGCCCTCGCGCTGTTTGTCCTGATCTTCCAGTTGCGCTTCCAGCAGCTTGATGCGCTGCTTGAGCGCCTCGCCATCGCTGGACAGCGCCTCGGTCGCAACGACTTTGCCGGAAATATCCTGCAGGCGTCCCGCCGCTTCTTCGCTGATGCGCGCAAAGCTCTCCTGAGTGGCGACCAATTGCTGCTCCATGAGAGAAACTTGCTGAAAGCTCCACCAGCCCAGACCACAAAAGGCAATGAACAGCGCGCCGACCAACGCCCATAACGGTCCTGTGTTCGGCCCCTTTACCTTGACCACCGGTGTGGTACGCGAATAGACCGTGGTGCGTTCGCGTGCACCATTGCCCGGCGCGAAGTCGTCATCATCGTCCTTGGCGCTCAGGCTGGGAACGTCATCGACGTCATCGTATGGATCGTTGCGCATGAATAACCCTTCAGGAAGCTGTTAAACCAAAGTCGGGCAGTATAACAACAGCGCGTAACCAATCTCACTGTGCCACTACCGCATTCAGATTGCGTGCTGTGCCTGCCACCAGCCACAGAATTCATCCAGCGCCGTCCACAGGCTGACCTGAGGCTGATAATCCAGATAATGCCTGGCGCGACTGATATCAAGCGTAAAATCCCTGTTCATGACCTGCATGCCCATTCTTGACAGGGTAGGTTCAGGTCGGCCCGGCCACAGCAGGCAGGCACCTTCATTGATCGCCGCGGCACTGTAGGCCAGCCCGTATGAACGATAACGGGTGACTTGAGGCAGATGCATCTGGCGCATCACATAATTGATCGCATCCCACAGCGGGACCGGCGTGCCGTTGCTGATGTTGTAGGCCTTGCCCAGCGCCGAGCCGGTTGCCAGCAAGCTGCTCAGCATGGCTTCGTTGAGGTTGTGCATGCTGGTGAAATCCACCACATTCAAACCGTTGCCGACAATCGACAGACGCTTCTTGCGCTGCATGTGCAGCAAACGCGGGAAAATACTGTTGTCGCCTGCGCCGGTGACAAAGCGCGGCCGCAGGGCGATCACCTCCAGGCCGAACTCTTCGGCACCGAAGACCTTTTGCTCGGCCAGGTATTTGGTCGCCGCATAGTGGTTATGGAAGCGCTTGGGCACCTGCTCTTCCTTGATGCCACGGTGCGACTTGCCATCAAAGTAGATGGAGGGCGACGAAAGATGAACCAGCCTTCGCACCCTTTGTTTCAGGCAGCCTTCGACGATATTTTCGGTGAGCTGCACGTTGCCCTGCATGAAATCCTGGCGCCGTCCCCACAGGCCGACCGAGCCTGCGCAGTGCACCACCGCTTCCACGTCATCGCACAGCGCCCGCACCAGATAAGGGTCAGCGAGGTCGCCCTGGATGAACTCTGCGCCACGCCTGACCAGGTGCTCGACACCTTCGGCACGACGGCCATTGATCCGTACGCTCATGCCCTGCTCAAGGGCAAAACGCGCAAAGCGTCCGCCGATGAAGCCGCTCGCGCCGGTGACCAGAATCTTCATTTACCGCTCCGTTAACGCATCTGCAGGAAAGGAAAAACCCTGCCTGCATGGATTACACATGATCATGTTGACGATCATTCCTCGCTCAGCGGCACCAGCCAATTGGCCGAATGTTGCACAAGATGTTCGGTAAGCCGGGTCAAGAGCTGCCCGCCATTGCGCCAATGGTGCCAGTACAGCGGCACATCGATGCAGCGCTCCGGCAGCAATTCAAGCAGAGTGCCGCTGCGCAATTGGTCGCGCACCTGCAACTCGGGCGCAAGGCCCCAGCCCATTCCGGCCTCGATCATACGTATGAAACCTTCGGAGGACGGGCACAAATGATGCTCGAAGCCGTCCTGAACACCAAGAAGTGCCAGATAACGATGCTGCAAAAGGTCGTCCGGCCCGTACACCAGCGCTGCCGATCTGGCCAGGTTTTCCGGGCTCACACCGTGCGGAAAATGGCGGGCGATGAATGCCGGACTGGCCAGCGCCCGATAGCGCATGGCCCCCAGCAACAGGCTGCGCGCCCCGGCCACCGGACGCTCGCTGCCACACAGGCAGGCCGCGACCTCGCCGGCACGCATGCGCTTGAGGCCTACGTCCTGATCTTCAACGACCAGATCCAGCAACAGCCGGTGTTGCGTGCAAAACGCGCCGATGGCCGGTGCCCACCAGGTCGCCAGACTGTCGGCATTCAAGGCGATTCGCAGACGCTCGGGCATGCCCTCTTCATCCAGCGCCGGCACCTGACTTTGCAAGTCGCGCTCCAGCAGCCGGACCTGCTGCACGTGATTGAGCAGGCGCCGTCCGATGTCGGTCGGGCTCGGTGGCGTCGCCCGCACCAGCACCGGCAGACCAATGCGTGCCTCCAGCAATTTGATGCGCTGCGAAACCGCAGATTGAGACAGCCCCAGTACCTGAGCGGCACGCTCAAAACCGGCTTGCTCGATCACAGCCGCCAATGCAGATAACAATTTGTAGTCGAACATCAGTTTTCCTAATGAGCGATGAACATTATTTATTTTCCTTATAGCGCTCAACGCATAAGAATCGCCATCCGAATCTGCTCAATGGAACGTCTTTATGTGGCAAAGCTACCTCAATGGCCTGCTGATCGCGGCAGGCCTGATCATGGCTATCGGTACTCAGAACGCTTTTGTGCTCGCTCAGGGCCTGCGCCGTGAACATCACGTACCCGTCGCGCTATTGTGCATTGTCTGCGACGCCATTCTGGTAGCGGCAGGCGTCTTCGGACTGGCCAATGTGCTCGCACAAAACCCGACATTGCTGGCGGTAGCGCGCTGGGGCGGGGTGATATTCCTGAGCTGGTATGGCCTGCAGGCATTGCGCCGCGCCTGCTCGCGGCAAAGCCTTGAACACAACGCAGCCGTTGGCAAAAGATCATTGCGCACGGTGTTGCTCAGTGCGCTGGCCGTTACCTTGCTGAACCCGCATGTGTATCTGGACACCGTGCTGCTGATTGGCTCGCTCGGGGCGCAACAGGACGTGCCGGGGGCTTACGTGGCCGGTGCTGCCAGCGCCTCGCTGCTGTGGTTCTCAAGCCTGGCACTTGGCGCGGCATGGCTCGCGCCCTGGCTCGCCCGCCCCGCCACATGGCGCATGCTGGACGTGATGATCGCCGTGATGATGTTCAGCGTGGCCTTTCAGTTGATCCGCTCAGCCTGACCGGTTTCATGAGCGCCAGGTCAAACGCGTTGGAACCTCTATCCCACACAGTTGTTGCGTGGTTAAGCCGCAGACCCGGTGCTATGATCCGGGGTCTGCGCCGCAAAAGAGTAAAACTCCCGGTGCATGCTGTATCTGGCCGCCCGTGATCGGCCGTGCGATTACCGCAATTGACCTGAAAGGAGATAAACCATGGCTTTTGAATTGCCGCCACTGCCCTACGCCAAAGACGCTCTGGTGCCGCACATTTCTGCGGAGACTCTGGAATATCACCACGACAAGCACCACAACACCTACGTCGTGAACCTGAACAACCTGGTGCCAGGCACCGAGTTCGAAGGCAAGACCCTGGAAGAAATCATCAAGACCTCTTCGGGCGGTATCTTCAACAACGCCGCTCAGGTCTGGAACCACACGTTCTACTGGAACTGCCTGGCCCCTAAAGCTGGCGGCGAACCTACCGGCGCGCTGGCCGAAGCAATCAACAAGGCGTTCGGTTCCTTCGACAAGTTCAAGGAAGAGTTCAGCAAAACCTCCATCGGCACTTTCGGCTCCGGCTGGGGCTGGCTGGTTAAGAAGGCTGACGGCTCTCTGGCTCTGGCCAGCACCATCGGTGCCGGCAATCCGCTGACCAGCGGCGACAAGCCATTGCTGACCTGCGACGTCTGGGAACACGCCTACTACATCGACTATCGCAATCTGCGTCCGAAATACGTAGAAGCGTTCTGGAACCTGGTGAACTGGGACTTCGTGGCCGAGCAATTCGCAGCCTGAGTCCAGCGTCATCGAAAAAACCCGGCCTCGCGCCGGGTTTTTTATGCTCCAGGTTTACACCTGTAGTCTTTCCGGATTCGTGTTCAATAAACGGCGTCAGACTTCGACCTGCCAGTCAGGTGAACAGCAAATGTTTTTTCGCCTGCCGCTGTTACTTTGTGTATTGTCAGAAAACGCTAGCTGACTCGCATCACGACGTAATTCTTTACAGTGTTCTGCTCAAGTTACCCACCTGGCCACCCGACACACTCAGGTGGCTTGGGCCAGTAGGTGCAAGGAACGCGAAGATCAGCCAGACGCACCGTTTCTGACCACGTCACGACGGGCGGATCTGGCTTTTCGAGGGTCATGGGGCGATATGTCCTCCGACACGAACTAAGGAACGGCCATTGAAGCTGGAACTCAAGAATAGCCTGTCGGTAAAGTTGCTGCGCGTCGTACTGCTTTCGGCGCTGCTGGTAGGCGTCATACTCAGCTGTGCGCAAATCGTTTTCGACGCCTACAAGACGCGTCAGGCCGTGGCCAGCGATGCTGAACGAATTCTCGGAATGTTCCGCGATCCCTCCACGCAGGCCGTTTACAGCCTGGACCGCGAAATGGGCATGCAGGTCATCGAGGGTCTGTTCCAGGACGACTCGGTACGCATGGCGTCGATAGGCCATCCCAACGAAAGCCTGCTGGCAGAAAAAGACCGCCCGCTGAAAAACTCTCCAACCCGCTGGCTGACAGACCTTATCCTCGGCCAGGAACGCAGCTTCACCACCCAACTGGTCGGTCGCAGCCCCTACAGCGAGTATTACGGCGACCTGCGTATCACGCTGGACACCGCCAATTACGGCGAAAGCTTTCTGGTCAATGCCGCAATCATCTTCATCGCGGGTGTATTGCGTGCATTGGCAATGGGGCTGGTGTTGTACCTGGTCTATCACTGGTTGCTGACCAAGCCACTGTCGAAAATCATCGAACATCTGATCGCGATCAACCCTGACCGTCCCAGCGAACACCAGTTGCCATTGCTCAAGGGCCACGAGAAAAACGAACTGGGGATTTGGGTCAATACCGCCAACCAACTGCTGGCCTCCATCGAGCGCCACACTTATCTGCGCCACGAGGCGGAGAACAATCTGCAGCGCATGGCGCAATACGATTTCCTGACCGGCCTGCCCAACCGACTTCAGTTGCAGACCGGGCTGGACAGAATTCTCGAAGATGCGGGGCGTCAGCAGCACAGGGTCGCGATTCTCTGCGTGGGTCTGGATGACTTCAAGGGTATCAACGAACAGTTCAGCTATCAGGCAGGCGATCAACTGTTACTCGCGCTGGCTGACCGGCTGCGCGCCCACAGCGGACGACTTGGCGCTCTGGCGCGATTGGGCGGCGATCAGTTTGCACTGGTGCAGGCCAAAATAGAGCAACCTTACGAGGCAGCAGAGCTGGCGCAGAATATTCTGGATGAGCTGGAGGCCCCGTTTATAGTCGGTGAACAGCAGATCCGGTTACGAGCGACCATTGGCATCACGCTGTTTCCCGAGGACGGCGACAACACCGAGAAACTCCTGCAAAAAGCTGAACAGACCATGACGCTGGCCAAAGCCCGCTCGCGTAACCGGTATCAGTTCTACATCGCCAGCGTCGACAGCGAAATGCGCCGCCGTCGTGAACTCGAAAAAGATCTGCGCGACGCCTTGCCGGGCAATCAGTTATACCTGGTCTATCAACCACAGATCAGCTATCGCGATCACCGCATCGTTGGCGTAGAAGCCTTGATCCGCTGGCAACATCCAGAGCATGGTCTGGTGCCGCCGGATGTATTCATCCCGCTGGCCGAGCAGAACGGCACCATCATCGCCATCGGCGAATGGGTGCTTGATCAGGCCTGCCGCCAGTTACGCGAATGGCTTGATCAGGGCTTCACCGACTTGCGCATGGCGGTCAACCTGTCGACCGTGCAACTGCACCACGCGGAACTGCCGCGTGTGGTCAACAACCTCTTGCAGATCTACCGCCTGCCACCGCGCAGCCTGGAACTGGAAGTGACCGAAACCGGCCTGATGGAAGATATCAATACCGCCGCCCAGCACCTGCTGAGCCTGCGACGCTCCGGCGCCTTGATCGCCATTGATGATTTCGGTACCGGTTACTCGTCGCTGAGTTATCTGAAAAGCCTGCCGCTGGACAAGATCAAGATCGACCGGAGCTTCGTTCAGGACCTGATTGACGACGACGATGATGCCACCATCGTGCGGGCCATTATCCAGCTGGGTAAAAGCCTTGGCATGCAGGTCATCGCCGAGGGTGTGGAGACGCTCGAGCAGGAAGCCTATATCGTCACCCAGGGCTGTCACGAGGGCCAGGGCTACCTGTACAGCAAGCCGCTGCCCGGTCGGGAACTGCTGGCCTACCTGAAACAGTCGAGAGAGCGGAACGCCGCCAGCCTCTGAACGGCCCTGAACGGTACGGCTCTTTCGAGCCATCTTGAAACCGACTGTTACAACCTGCTGAATGCCTGAACACGACCGCAAAGGCGTTTTGCCTTTACATCGAATGCAAATCTTTCGCATCATGTCGCAGATTTTCTGGGCGCACCCCGCCATCAACTTTCTCGACGCAGGATTCCGTCATGATTCGTATGCCTCTGGCAACCGCTAGTCTGTTGGCCATCGCTATCTCTCTCGCCGGTTGTGGCGAAGGCAAGGACAAGGCTGCCGCCCCGGCACCCGCGCCAGCTGCTGCTCCGGCGACTCCCGCGGCGACGCCTGCTGCCCCTGCTCCGGCTGCAGCCGCCCAGACTGACGAAGCGGCGGCCAAGGCTGTGGTCGCGAATTACGCCAATATGGTTTCTGCGGTGTTCGACGACGCCGAGGCTGGTGCGAAAAAACTGAGCAGCGCCGTCGACGCATTCCTGGCCAAACCCAACGATGAAACCTTGAAAGCCGCACGGGATGCATGGGTAGCTGCGCGTGTGCCTTACATGCAGAGCGAAGTCTTCCGCTTCGGCAACACCATCATCGACGACTGGGAAGGACAGGTTAACGCCTGGCCCCTGGACGAAGGCCTGATCGACTATGTCGCCAAGGATTACCAGCACGCGCTGGGCAACCCGGGCGCGACTGCCAATATCATCGCCAACACCGAAATTCAGGTGGGTGAAGACAAGGTCGACGTGAAGGAAATCACCTCCGAAAAACTCGCCAGCCTGAACGAGCTGGGCGGTTCCGAAGCGAACGTTGCTACCGGCTACCACGCCATTGAATTTCTGCTGTGGGGCCAGGACCTGAACGGCACCGGCCCTGGTGCCGGCGCACGTCCGGCCAGCGATTACCTGGAAGGCGCTGGCGCAACCGGCGGCCACAACGACCGCCGCCGCGCCTACCTCAAGGCCGTTACCGATCTGCTGGTCAGCGATCTGGAAGAAATGTCCGGCAACTGGAAGGCCGGCGTTGCCGACAACTACCGTGCCACGCTGGAAGCTGAATCCGGCGAAAGCGGTCTGCGCAAAATGCTCTTCGGCATGGGCAGCCTGTCGCTGGGTGAACTGGCGGGCGAACGCATGAAAGTCGCACTGGAAGCCAACTCCAGCGAAGACGAACACGACTGCTTCAGCGACAACACGCACAACTCGCACTTCTACAACGGCAAGGGTATTCGTAACGTTTACCTGGGCGAATACACGCGCACCGATGGCAGCAAAGTCAGCGGCCCGAGCCTTTCGTCTCTGGTTGCCAAGGTAGACCCGGCCACCGACGCCACTTTGCGCGCCGATCTGGACGACACCCAGGCCAAGCTGCAGGTCATCGTTGATCACGCCAACAAGGGTGAGCACTTCGACCAGTTGATCGCTGCCGGCAACACGGCAGGCAATCAAGTGGTGCGTGACGCCATCGCTGCGCTGGTCAAACAGACGGGGGCTATCGAACAGGCCGCTGGCAAGCTCGGCATCACTGACCTGAACCCGGACAACGCTGATCACGAGTTCTGACAGGTACTGTTTGCGGTAACAACCAATGCCGGTCAGTTCGCTGACCGGCATTTTTTATGCCTGACCGATATGCGTTGCTTTCAACTGCTGAGCGCCCCGACCATTACAGAAACGAGTTCCCGAGCTTCAATACAACGTATCCGCAATGCGTCCCGGCAAAGCCTTGTCATAGGCATCACCATCGATCTGCTCGGCCGAAACCGCTTTTAGTATTTGCCCGGCAGTCGGCAGCGCGCTGCGTTCGATGTGCCGGGTTGCATCCCATAAACCGGACCTGATGGTTGCCCTGCTGCATTGGAAGTACACGCTGGTCACGGAGATGCGCAGCACTGACCTGGGCAGTTGGCCGTTCACCTCGAAACGCGACAACAGTTCGGGCTGAACCGATATCTGCGCTGTTCCGTTGACCCGTAAGGTCTCGCCCACGCCAGGGATGAGGAACAGCAACGCGACACGTGGGTCGCTGATGATATTGCGCAAGGTGTCGATGCGGTTGTTGCCGCGCCGGTCAGGCAGATAAAGCGTCTTGCTGTCCTCGATATGCACGAAGCCCGCCTGATCACCACGCGGGGACGCATCAAGGCCGTCGGGCCCGGCAGAGGCCAGCACAACAAAGGGTGCCGACTCGATGAAGGGCCGGTAAACCGCGTGAATATGGTCGACTTCCTTGGTCATGGAAGGAGGAGCAATCGGGCCATAGAGCGCTTCCAGTGCTTCGGTGGTGGTCACGAACGCGCTGTTTTCCGGGTTATCCATTGATGTGGTCTCTGCTGGGTGTTTTATCTGCGTGTGTGCTGTCAACTTCGACATGTGCAGCATAGGCAAAAATGCCGGGAGCAGACCAGCCTCAGAGATTCGTAACAACGCATTACGTCAGAGCAGGCAAACGATAATCCCTCTTATTCAAACCGCACGAGGCTGATAAGCTTGCACGCCCCGATTTTTCGCCCCGTTGCAGGATGTCTATGAGTACGCGGCTCCGTCTATCCCTTGCCTTGCTTACGACTCTGGCCGTGAGTGCATGCGATGACGCCCCGCGTTTCACTCATGCCGAGCCGGGAGAAGCCTTGTCCGGTGGCAGTGCGACGGTCAGGAAGAGCGATCAGAATGCCTTTTCCATGCCCTCGGCCAACTTGTCGCCCGTGCGGCGCCTGGACTTCAGTGTCGGTAACAGTTTTTTCCGCAGTCCATGGGTGATTGCGCCATCGACCACCACAGCTCGTGACGGACTCGGGCCGTTGTTCAACACCAACGCCTGCCAGAACTGCCACATCAAGGACGGTCGTGGTCATCCACCCGAAGCTGGCGACAGCAATGCCGTGTCGATGCTGGTCAGGCTGTCGATTCCTGACGACCCGGCCTACGCCGATCTTGTGCAGCGTAACGGCGTGCTGCCTGAACCGACTTACGGTGGGCAGTTGCAGGACATGTCAAACCCCGGCGTAGCCCCCGAGGGCAAGGTGCGGGTCGAGTACGATGCGCTGACGGTCGAGTTTCGCGATGGCACCTCCGTCGAGCTGCGCCAGCCGACCCTCAGAATCACCCAGTTGGGCTACGGACCGATGCACCCCGATACCCACATCTCGGCGCGCATAGCCCCGCCGATGATCGGCCTGGGATTGCTTGAGGCCATTGCCGATGAAGCAATCCTTGCCAATGCCGACCCCGATGACAAGAACGCCGATGGCATCTCGGGACGCCCCAACTGGGTCTGGGACGATGCACAGCAAAAGGTCGTCATGGGCCGATTCGGCTGGAAAGCCGGGCAACCCAACCTCAACCAGCAGAACGTGCACGCCTTTTCCGGCGACATGGGGCTGACCACCAGCCTGCGCCGCTTTGATGACTGCACGCCAGCCCAGACCGATTGCCTGGCAGCGCCCAACGGCAATGGCCCGAACGGCGAGCCAGAGGTCAGCGACAACATCCTGCGTCTGGTGGAGTTCTACACACGCAACCTCGCGGTTCCGGCACGCCGCAAGGTCGATGACCCGCAAGTGCTGGCGGGCAAGAATCTGTTTTTTCAGGCGGGCTGTCAGCAATGCCACACGCCCTCATTCAAGACCCGTAGCGACGCTGCCGAGCCTGAGCTGGCCAATCAGGAGATTCGCCCGTACAGCGATTTGCTGCTGCATGACATGGGCGAGGGGCTGGCCGATAACCGTACCGAGTTCCAGGCCACCGGCCGCGAGTGGCGCACCCCACCGCTGTGGGGGCTGGGCCTGACCGGCACCGTGAGCGGGCACACCCAACTGTTGCACGATGGTCGCGCCCGCAATGTACTTGAGGCGATACTGTGGCATGGCGGCGAAGCACAGGCGGCGCAGCGGCAGGTTCTGGCATTTGACGCGCAACAGCGTGAAGCGCTGTTGGCGTTTCTGAATTCGTTATGATTGCTCCCTTTCCAGAATCGTCTCGTTCAACATGATTTTTTCAAAATCATCTTTCGAAAATAAATAAAGGAGCCGGACATGTTCCGACCCAAGTTGTTGCTGACCAGCCTTGCGGCGCTTGCATTGGGTGCCTGCTCGCCATCCGACCCTCAGGCGGTCACGTCCGCAGCCATTGCCAAACAGGTAATCCTGCCGACCTACAGCCGCTGGGTCGATGCTGATCGTCAGTTGGCAACCAGCGCACTGGCGTTCTGTCAGGGCAAGACTGATCTGGCCACAGCCCGCGCCGACTTTCTCAAAGCGCAGAAGACCTGGGCCGAACTGCAACCGCTGTTGATCGGCCCACTGGCCGAGGGCAACCGCGCCTGGCAAATACAGTTCTGGCCAGACAAGAAGAACCTGGTTGGCCGGCAGGTCGAGCAGCTGGTGACGGCACAGCCGCAGATCACTGCTCAGGAGCTGTCCAAGGCCAGCGTCGTGGTGCAAGGTTTGTCCGCTTACGAATACATTCTGTTCGACGCGGAAATCGACATGGCCAATAGCGAACAGAAAGCGCGCTATTGCCCGCTGCTGATGGCAATCGGCGAGCGTCAAAAGCAGCTTGCCGAGGAAATCCTCACCAGTTGGAACAGCACCGATGGCATGCTTGCGCAACTGAGCAAATTCCCCAACCAGCGCTACGCAGATTCTCATGAAGCCATCGCCGAACTGCTGCGGGTTCAGGTCACGGCCCTCGACAGCCTGAAGAAGAAACTGGGCACGCCACTGGGTCGCCAGAGCAAGGGCCAGCCACAACCCTTCCAGGCAGATGCATGGCGCAGCAAATCGTCGCTCAGCAGCCTGGAAGCCAGCCTGATCAGCGCCGAAACGGTGTGGACCGGTGTCGACAACAAGGGCCTGCGCAGCTTGCTGCCCGCCGAGCAGAAACCGCTGGCTGACAAAATCGATGCGGCCTACGCTACCAGCCGCAAATTACTGTCGGAACTCAAGCCGCCGCTCGCCGACCTGCTGGCCACCGAAACAGGACGTCAGCAACTCAATGCGTTCTACGACAGCCTCAATGCGGTGCACCGCCTGCACGAAGGCGAGCTGGCCAGGGCATTGGGCATTCAGTTGGGCTTCAACGCCAACGACGGCGATTGATCAAGAGGTACACGTGATGTTGCGACGTCAGGCCATGGCCCTCGGCAGTCTCTTGCTCAGCGCTTTCACGCTGGGCGGCTGGACGCTGTTCAGGCAAAAAGACGCACCCCCTCTGCTGCTCTCCGCTCGCGACGATGGCGAAGGCAAACACTACGCGGTGGGTTTCCGGCTCGACGGAACGCAGGTATTTGCCACCCAGGTGGGCCAGCGCTGCCACGACATCATCAATCATCCCGATCTGCCGATTGCGGTGTTCATCGCACGTCGTCCAGGCACTGAAAGCTATCTGATCGACTTGCGTGATGGCCGCTTGCTGCAAACCATCGCTTCGCAGCCGAACCGGCACTTCTATGGTCATGCGGTGATTCACCGCGGCGGCGAATGGCTGTATGCGACGGAAAACGACACCCTTGACCCAGGCCGAGGGCTACTGGGCGTCTATCGATTCGTTGATCAGCGACTGGTGCACTCGGCTGAAATTCCTACGCACGGTATTGGTCCGCATCAGGTTTCGTGGATGCCGGATGGCGAAACGCTGGTGGTCGCGAACGGCGGTATTCGCACCGAAGCGGAAAGCCGGGTAGAGATGAACCTGAATGCCATGCAGCCCAGCCTGGTGATCATGCAGCGTGACGGTATATTGCTGAGTAAGGAGACTCTTTCCCAGCAGATGAACAGCGTGCGTCACATGGGCATCGCCAGCGACGGCACCATCGTGGCAGGCCAGCAGTTCATGGGCGACAGCCACGAAGTAGCCGAGTTGCTGGCAATCAAACGGCCGGGGCAGCCCTTTCAGGCCTTTCCGGTGGCAGAAGAACAACTGCGGGCGATGGCTCATTACACCGCAAGCGTTGCAGTGCACAGTGATCTGCGCCTGGTAGCCCTGACAGCGCCGCGTGGCAACCGGTTCTTTATCTGGGATCTGGACAGCGGTGCATTGAGGCTGGATGCGCCGCTACCAGACTGCGCAGGCGTGGGTGCGGTAGCCGACGGGTTTGTCGTGACTTCGGGCCAAGGGCGTTGCCGCTTTTATGATTGTCGCAAAGCGCAACTGCTGGCCAAGCCGTTGGATCTGCCCGCAGGGCTGTGGGACAACCATCTTCATCTGGCCCAGGCGGGATAGTCAGCAGTCAGGCAGCAAAGCGCCTCAGTTCCTGACCCCGGCCCCTTGCGCCAGGCTGTACATGAACAGCAACAGGTCATGGTCGGGCTGCACGCTCACCAGACTCTTGGCCACACGCGGCAACGGGCAATATCCCTCGCCGTGCTGTGTCGTGAGTATCTGGGTAGACGGTTGTTCAAGCGCTGCCACTGCGACGGTGGCAATTGCCAATGCACCGAAGATAAACAGACCTCTTGCCATTTCTAGCTTCATGACTCTAAACCTTTGATAGAGCTGCCAAACGCTGCCTGATAAAAGTAGATCAACTTTTGCCAGTCTGCAGCGCTGAATGACGAATGGCGTCGTAGCTGTTTCATATCATGCTGGGCCGCCCCTTGGGCTGTCAGGCGACGACGGCCTTTTTCGAGGTCCAGCAAGGCAACCTCGACTTTGGCATCCGGCCCCTCACCGGTCACACGTACAAATATGTGTTTGATATACAGGCAGCTGTGCTGCCAGCGGCCAAGGTGCATACGGGCCAGGGTAGCCGCCACGTCCTTGAGCACGAGCTCATAAAACAGCTCGCCATGCCGCTCGCGCCCTCCGCCAGCCTCCCACTTTTCTATCTCTTCGAAACCTTCCAGCGCCACCGTGACCAGCAATGCCCGCCAGGCATTGTCCTCGCCACGCTCGGCACCGCAAAACACCACTTCCGGCACAACTACGCCAAGCTTGCGCAGACCCTCAAGCGCTTCGCGCTCACGCAATACAGTCGGTCGCCCCAAAGGGTGCAGCAAACTGCGGTATATATGCCCTGTCTGACGCTTGGCATAAAGCGTTTGCCCGTTGTCCATCGTGAGCCGCTGTACACCACTCTCTCCACCTCGACGGGCATTGGGCTCTTCAACCCATTCGCCGTGCTGACTCCAGAAATGGTTGAACTCATCCTGCACCGAGTTCACAACTGGCTCTTTCAAGGACTGCAAACCCATCTGTTTACCTTTTACGTAAGACATAGACACGCCACATGGCGTACATCGGCAGAAAATCCATTCGGTTCTGGATACGAAATCCTGCCTGTTCAAATTCGGATTCTGCGGTAGCAACCGGTAACACAAAACGATTCTGGTAACTTTCCTGCCCGTTTTTCTGCAGGCGCTGTTTCTCAAGGCGTGCACGCTTCCATGCTTTGAAATTGCCATCGACCCACAATGAGACAATCACACTGTCACGGGTTACGCGCTGGAACTCACGCAATAGAGCCATCCGGTCGCTTGACTGGCCGACATGGTGCAGCAGGCGCATGCAGAAGATGCTGTCTACTGCGTTATCAGGCAGGTCGATGTCAAAGGCAGATGTCTGCAAAGGTTGTACCCTTTTTACAACTTCTGCCGGCTGTGATGCACAAGCGGTACTGAGCATGTCTGCGGAGTTGTCAGCACCGATGATCGAGCGGTTCGGTTTCTCGGCCAACAATGGCCAGAAACGCCCTGCACCGCAAGGCAGGTCCAGCACCAGGCCCGGGTCACCGGCCAAGTGAAGCGCCTTTCTCGCCAGTTGTTCATCGCGATGATGCGACAACTTGCGCCACAAACCGTCCTGATGCTTTTCAAGGTACTGACGAGCATGCGACTTGTCGTACTTGCGGGAAAACTCGAGTTCTATACGGTCGCTCATGGGAGCCGCTCCTGACGTTGATGCGGGCCAAACTAAAGGCACCGCTGTCACTGTCAGGTCATCTGAATGTGAAAATATTGTTACCTTTGTACTTCAGATGTTTCGAGATTTTACAGAGAGTTAAACGCCATGTGTGACTTATCGACGAAGTGCGGTCGATTTACCGCCACACACTGAGGTGGATTTGCTCAAAATGAACATCAGGTTTTGTTCAGGTTCAATGTCACTTCGAACCGGCAACCGTGCGGCTCCATGGGCGTGAGATCGACGCTCCATCCCTGGTTGGCGCAGATGCGCTGCACCAGTGACAAACCAAGGCCCAGGCCTTCCCCGCGCTGCTCATTGCCACGCACAAATGGCTCGAACATGGCCTCGCGTTTTTCCTCTGGAATACCGACGCCACTGTCTTCCACGGTAAAACTTTCGGCGTGCAGGGTCAGCGCAATGAATCCGTAATCGGTGTAGTGCAGCGCGTTGCGCAGCAAATTGCCCATCACGGCATGGAGGAAGGTCGCGTTGTAACGAATTTCGGACAGCTGGTCATCGGCAGGTGGCGTGTAGGTCAGTTGCAGCCCCTTGCCTTCTATTGGATCACGCCATTGAGAGATCAACTGTTCGGCCACCCCGACCAGCGTGGCCTTGGGCGTCATAGCCGGGTCTTCACGCTGGGTGCGGGCGAGCATCAGGAACGTTTGCACCAGATCACGCATCTCTTCGCAGGCGCGGCCAATACGCTCGACCTGACGACGCCCTCGCAGGTCGAGCGCAGGGTTTTCCAGCAGCAGCTCGCAGGAGCTGGCCAGCACCATCAGCGGGGTGCGCAGCTCATGACTCACGTCACTGGTGAACATGCGTTCACGAATCAACGCTTGCCTCAGACGCCCCAGCGTTGCATCGAACGCCACCGCCAGCTCGCCGACCTCATCAGCGGCGTAGTCAGGCGCCAGTGGTGGTGCCAGCCCCAGCAACTGGTCACGGTGACGAACCTGCCTGGCCAAACGCACTACCGGCGCCATCACCCGGCGGGCCAACACCCAGCCGAGAAATACCGCCAGCGCCAACGCCAGAACAAAACCGACCAGCACGACCGCGAACAGGACCCGCTCACGCTCTTCAAAATCGCTCTGATCCTGAAGCAGAGCGTAATGCCGACCGTCCACCACCTCGATCATGGCGTGGTACGACAGTGGCCCACGGAAGACCTCATGAAAACCGGGTTCAAGGTGCCGAAGGTCTTTGGGCAGATCGAAATCGCCCGGACCGTTGCTGAAGTAGAACAACTGATCGGGCTTGGGCCGGTGGCTCCAGTCACTGACACTGTCCATCAGCATCAGGCGATTAAGATCGCCGCCGAGGCCGGCAGAAATCAGTTTTTCTTCGACCAGATGGACCGTGGAGATGATACCGATGGCGAAAGACCCGGCGACCAGTGCGCTCATCAATGCAAAGGCAATGATGATCCGTTGGGCAAGACTCTGTTTAAACTCCATCCCGGCCCTCGGCCAAGCGATAGCCCACACCGTGCACGGTCTGCAACAGCGGTTTGCCGAACGGTTTGTCGATCACTTGACGCAACTGGTGCACATGGCTGCGCAGGCTGTCGCTGTCCGGGCAGTCGTCGCCCCACAGTGCCTCTTCCAGAATCTCGCGGCGCAGTACATGCGGGCTTTTCTGCATCAGGACGGCGAGCAGCTTGAGCCCGACCGGGTTGAGCTTGAGCATCCGGCCTTCACGCGTCACCTCAAGGGTATCGAGGTCATAGACCAGATCGGCCACCTGCAACGTCCGTCGCCCGCCGCCCTGGGCACGGCGCAACACCGCTTCGATGCGCGCGGCCAGTTCGGACAGGGCGAACGGCTTGAGCAGGTAGTCATCAGCGCCAGAGCGGAAGCCTTGCAGACGGTCGTCCAGTTGATCGCGTGCGGTCAGCATGATGACCGGGGTATCACGACGGGCATCTTCGCGCAGACGCTTGCACAGCGTGTAGCCGTCGATGCCCGGCAGCATGATGTCGAGGACAATCAGGTCATAATGCTCGGTGGCTGCCAGGTGCAGTCCTGAGAGGCCATCCTGAGCGCAGTCGACGGTATAGCCTTTCATGCCCAGGTAATCGGCCATGTTCGCCAGGATGTCGCGGTTGTCTTCAACCAGAAGAATTCGCATAACGCACTCTCATATGCAGTTTGGGCTGGCGCAGCTTAAGACGAAGTGAGCGTCAGGGCCAGCGCCGATATGGTATGACGATTTTTTCACCTATGATTTACAAAGCACATGACACACTTTGAGACAAACCGTCGCACACAATGAACGCGGCATGCCTTTCACCGATCTGGATTCGATATGTCGAAAACCGTCGCCCCACCCTACTCTCGCCCAATCAATCCGTGGATTTATCTGGGTATCCCCGCTGTTGTAGCGCTGACCCTCGTACTCCTTGAGCTGACTTCGCTGGACATGGACATCGCCAGGCTTGCCTTCGATCCCGTCAGTGGGCAATTCATTGGCAGGCACAGCTATTTTCTGGAAGACGTCCTTCACGACCGCGCCAAACAACTGGTGATGGTTTTCGGCGTACTGGCCATGATCGGCTTTGCTGCGTCGTTCAAGGTAGAACGTCTGATCCCCTGGCGCAGAGAACTGGGTTGTCTGGTGCTGTCCATGGCGCTTTCAACCGCCTTCGTGACGCCAGTAAAAGTGATGACCTCGGTGCAATGCCCCTGGAGCCTAACCGAGTTCGGCGGCCAGGAAACTTACAGCGAATTGTTGAGCCCGCGCCCTGCCACCGACAAGCCAGGGCGTTGTTGGCCAGGTGGTCATGCAGCCACCGGTTTTACCCTGTTTGCCCTGTTCTTCGCCTTGCGCGACCGCCGCCCGAGAATGGCGAAAATGGGTTTGGCCCTGGCCTTCGGTTTGGGAACAGTGTTCTCCATCGGGCGGATGCTGCAAGGCGCGCACTTCTTTTCCCATAACATCTGGACTGCAGTGTTTTGCTGGCTGATCTGTCTGGGGGTTTACTACTTTGTGCTTTACCGCCCCGAACCCAAGGGTCTCGAGAACAGCAAGGTACAACCGACGCATTGATTGATCCGGCACACAAAGACCATAAAAAAACCCCGCACAAGGCGGGGTTCTTTATGGGTGTAGCTTTTCGGGGTAAAGCCGGCTTACATCATGCCGCCCATACCACCCATGCCGCCCATGTCCGGCATGCCGCCGCCTGCTGGCTTGTCTTCAGGCACGTCAGCGATCATCGCTTCAGTGGTGATCATCAAGCTGGCAATGGAGGACGCCGCCTGCAGAGCAGAGCGAGTCACTTTGGCCGGGTCAAGGATACCCATTTCAATCATGTCGCCGTATTCGCCGGAAGCAGCGTTGTAACCGAAGTTACCCGAACCCTGCTTGACCTTGTCGACAACAACGCTTGGCTCGTCACCGGAGTTGGCAACGATCTGGCGCAGAGGCGCTTCGACTGCACGACGCAGCAGAGCAATACCAACGTCCTGATCAGCGTTGTCGCCTTTCAGACCTTCGATAGCTTGCAGGGAGCGAACCAGTGCTACGCCACCGCCAGGTACCACGCCTTCTTCGACGGCTGCGCGGGTTGCGTGCAGGGCGTCTTCAACGCGGGCTTTCTTCTCTTTCATTTCAACTTCGGAACCGGCACCGACCTTGATCACTGCAACGCCGCCAGACAGCTTGGCCAGACGCTCTTGCAGTTTTTCCTTGTCGTAGTCCGAGCTGGTGTCGCCGATTTGCTGACGGATCTGGGAGATGCGCGAGTCGATATCGGTTTTGACGCCAGCACCATCGATGATGGTGGTGTTTTCTTTGTTCAGGATGACGCGCTTGGCATTACCCAGGTGTTCCAGGGTAGTGGTTTCCAGGCTCAGGCCGATCTCTTCGGAGATAACGGTACCGCCGGTCAGAACAGCGATGTCCTGCAGCATGGCCTTGCGACGATCGCCGAAACCTGGAGCCTTGACGGCTGCAACTTTCACGATACCGCGCATGTTGTTGACAACCAGAGTTGCCAGCGCTTCGCCTTCAACGTCTTCAGCGACGATCAGCAGAGGACGGCCAGCTTTGGCGACTGCTTCCAGAACCGGCAGCATTTCGCGAATGTTGGAGATCTTCTTGTCGACCAGCAACAGCAGCGGGCTGTCCAGCTCGGCAACCATGGTGTCTGGCTTGTTGATGAAGTACGGAGACAGGTAACCGCGGTCAAACTGCATGCCTTCTACAACAGACAGCTCGTTTTCCAGGCCCGAACCTTCTTCAACGGTGATAACGCCGTCTTTGGTCACTTTTTCCATGGCTTCGGCAATGATGTCGCCGATGGAGTGATCAGAGTTGGCCGAAATGGTGCCGACCTGAGCAATTGCCTTGGTGTCGGTGCAAGGCTTGGACAGCTTCTTCAGCTCTGCAACGATGGCGATGGTCGCCTTGTCGATGCCGCGCTTGAGGTCCATCGGGTTCATACCGGCAGCGACAGCCTTCAGGCCTTCGTTGACGATGGCCTGAGCCAGAACGGTAGCAGTAGTAGTACCGTCACCGGCGTCATCGTTGGCACGGGAGGCAACGTCTTTGACCAGCTGCGCGCCCATGTTTTCGAAACGGTCTTTAAGCTCGATTTCCTTGGCAACCGACACACCGTCTTTGGTGATC
This sequence comes from Pseudomonas syringae group sp. J248-6, assembly GCF_032586995.1. Classification (NCBI taxonomy): domain Bacteria; kingdom Pseudomonadati; phylum Pseudomonadota; class Gammaproteobacteria; order Pseudomonadales; family Pseudomonadaceae; genus Pseudomonas; species Pseudomonas syringae group sp. J248-6. The sequence continues at coordinate 324,717 of NZ_JAWHOP010000003.1, forward strand.
AGCGGAGCGCCAAAGCTTTTCTCGATGATAACGTTACGGCCTTTAGGGCCCAGGGTCGCTTTAACTGCGTCAGCCAGGACGTTTACACCGGCGAGCATTTTTTTGCGGCCAGAATCGCCGAATTTAACTTCTTTAGCAGCCATGATCATTATTCCTTGAATACTTTGTAGTAACGGAAATCAGCGGGAGCACTCAGCCTTCGACGACAGCAAGAATCTCGTTCTCGCTCATCACCAGCAGGTCTTCGCCGTCTACTTTCACTGTGTTGCTGCCGGAATAAGGGCCGAACACAACCTTGTCACCCACTTTCACAGCCAGCGCACGTACTTCGCCGTTGTCCAGCACGCGGCCGGTACCCACAGCAACGATCTCGCCGCGGTTAGGCTTTTCAGCAGCCGAACCTGGCAGAACGATACCGCCGGCAGTTTTCGTTTCTTCTTCACTGCGACGGATTACGACGCGGTCATGCAGAGGACGAAGCTTCATTGTCGATCTCCTGATTATGTTTGTTTGATCGTCCGGTGAGTGCACCGGCCGGTTTAAATCCGGACTTGCCGGTTACGGTTCGACGCGCGAACCGCAGAATACGGTCTGGCCTTCATGCCAGAAACCTTGCGGTGACCCATACATAAGGGCGAGCAAAGTGATTACAAGTCTTGGGCAAAAAAATTTTACAGCCCAATTGCCACCCCAAAACGAGCGCGGCACCCGAAGGTGCCGCGCTGCCGGGGGTGTAACGGCTACTTGTCGCGATGTTCGAACTCGCCTTCGATCACATCCGGCTCGCGGGTCGGCTGGTGAATGGCATTCGGGCGATGGCTGGCAGGTCCCTGATTGGCCTGAGTCTGCAGATCATCGGCGAAGGCGCGCTGACGCATAGCCTGATCCTCTGCACGGCGACGAACCTTGTTGATCAGCAGACGACGAGTAATCGGCAGCAGACAGATCACACCCAGAATGTCACTGATGAAGCCGGGCAACAGCAGTAGACCGCCACCGACGGCGACCATTAGGCCTTCAAGCATTTCCTGGGCAGGCAGCTCGCCACGCGCCAGACTTTCGCGCGCACGCAGCGCCGTGGCAAAACCGGCTACCCGCATGACGAACAAGCCGAGCATGGACGTCGCGACGACCAGCAGGAAGGTCCAGAGAAAGCCGATGGACATCCCGACACGAACCAGCAGAAACAGCTCAAGTACCGGGAATAATAAAAACAGCAGCAAAAAAACACGCATCAAATGAGTTCCTCAAGGGAAGAATGCCTTCCGAGTAGACCGTATGTGATGTCAGAAGGTCGTTAATTCAAGCTCCCTGCGCTTGGGTAACAGCTCAATTATGCGCATAAGTCAGCTGAACCTGGGCTTCACAAACGTGTATCGGTGTATTTCAGGGCCAGACGGCAGACCCGAGACGAACGCGCAAAAACAGCCTATAACGTGCTCTGGCTATGGCATAAGCACTCGCATCAAGCCAGTGATGCCATGGAAACGATCAACTGTGATTGGGCACGCACATGGAATTGAAAGACAAGCTGATAATTATCACCGGCGGATGCCAGGGGCTAGGCAGAGCCATGGCCAAATATCTGGCTGGCAAGGGCGCGAACCTGGCACTGCTGGACCTGAATCAGGACAAGCTTGATCAGGCTGTCGCAGCCTGTGAGGCGCTCGGGGTCAATGCTCGCGCCTATCTATGCAATGTCGCCAATGAAGAACAGGTCGTCGACACAGTCAACAAGGTCGCCGAGGACTTCGGGGCCATTCATGGCCTGGTCAACAACGCCGGTATTTTGCGTGACGGCCTGCTGGTCAAGGTCAAGGATGGCGAAATTACCAAACTGAGCCTGGCGCAGTGGCAGTCGGTAATTGACGTCAACCTGACCGGCGTATTCCTCTGCACGCGCGAGGTAGCGGCGAAAATGATCGAGCAGAAGACTCAGGGCGCGATCATCAATATCTCGTCGATTTCACGGGCAGGGAATATCGGACAAACCAACTATTCGGCAGCCAAGGCCGGCGTTGCCGCTGCGACCGTTACTTGGGCAAGGGAACTGGCACGCTACGGAATCCGCGTGGCGGGCGTGGCACCTGGGTTCATTGAAACCGAAATGACCGAAAGCATGCGCCCCGAAGCACTTGAGAGGATGACCTCGGCCATCCCGCTCAAGCGCATGGGCAAACCGGACGAAATCGCCCACTCGGTGGCTTACATTCTTGAAAACGATTATTTCAGCGGCCGCATACTGGAGCTGGACGGCGCGATGAGAATCTAGTCAACCCATCCTGGCAGAGCGATGCACACAGTGCGCATCGCTCGCCACGTTGCTTACCAGCTCACACCGAAACCGGCGGTGTAGCGGGTCTTGTCCACGTCGCCGTTATCCGAGCCACTGATGATGTTTTTCTCGGCCTTCAGGTTAAGCGATGCCCAGTCGGTAACCTTGTAGCGCAGCCCGGCTTCGACATCCATGGAGTAATCGGCAACGCCACTCAACGGCTTGCCCAGCTCGCCGTTGCTGAAGAACTCGAACTTCTTGCCGATCAGGTAGCGGTTGTAATCCCAGGTACCTGCGACCGAATAGAAGTTTTCCTTCTGGCCATTGGAGAATTCGAAATCTGTGCGGTTAAGCAGCGCACCGACCTTGAAGGCTCCCAGCTCGTCATCCCACAGCTGGTAACCAGGACCTGTACCGACAACACGCTGACGCGACAGGTCTTCGATCTTGTCGCGCTTGTAGGTCACGCGAGCATCCCAGAAGAATTTCTCGGTCAGGAAGCGGTCCAGCGAGTATTCGGCGCTCCAGTTGTCGGTGCCGACCACATCATCGGTCGTTTCGCGGTTGTAATCGCCTTTGGCGTTATGGCGCCATTGGCCGTGACGCGCTGAAGTCTTGAAGGCAATGTTGTAGTCATTGGTGTCGTTTTCTGCCTGCTGGAAATCCAGCGCCGCATCGATATTGCCTTTCCAGACAAGATCAGTGATAACCGGCTTGGGCTTGATGATCTGATGGATACTTGCCAGTTCGACGGTCTTGGGTGCATCGCCATTAGCCAGCACGACCTTGCCATCATCGGCAGCCTGCAACGACTTGGAGACTTCGCCTGTGTGCTCATCCTGCTTTACCAGCAGTGGCTGATCGCTTTGCAGGGTTTTGACCTGCTTCCAGTCCAACGGAATAGCGCCGCCGTATTCGGTCTGCAACAGTAGCTTGCCACCATCGAACACTTTGATTGTGCCAGTCAGCCGGTCACCGTTCTTCAACCAGACAGTGTCGGCAAGCAATGGAGTGGAAACGGTAGTAATTGCGAGGCACAGCAGGGTTCTGGACAACATAAGCGGTAATCAGGCTCTGTTTGGCGGGAAGGCGGGCATCATCCTGCAGAAGAACATCAAGGCAATCTCAATCCATGGACCGCCGGACACGGTGATAACAGACAGCAGCGATCAACCAAAGTTCCGCGAACGACAATCAATATCGTTTTATACAGGATAAACGCGTGACCGACCCGGACTTGACACTTCTTTACCCTGGCGAGCAGTCAGCTACAGAAATACGACGTACAGCCCTCTACCTGACGATGGCGCAAATACCGGAGGGCAAAGTGGTCGCTTACGGTCAACTGGCTGAAATGGCAGGGCTGGGCAGAGCTGCGCGCTGGGTGGGCCGTACATTGAGTCAGTTGCCGGACGGCTCTTCCCTGCCCTGGCATCGGGTGTTGGGGGCCGGCGGTCGGCTCAGTCTGCCCGCTGGCAGTGTGTCCGGTGACGAACAGCGAGCCCGTTTACGCGCCGAGGGCGTTACCATTCGGAATAATCGGGTGGATATGCAGCGCCATGGCTGGCGTCCCCTATAGCACAGCGGTTAGAGTGCGCCCTTTGTTTTCGTAACCTGAGGCAGATTCCAGCCCATGCCCCGTAAAACCTGGCGCGCCGCGCTCGCCGCATATGCCAGCCCGTCGACATTAGTGTTACTGCTGCTCGGATTCGCTGCGGGCATGCCTTATATGCTGGTCTTTTCGACCTTATCCGTGTGGTTGCGCGAAGCCGGTGTTGCTCGCGAGACCATCGGCTATGCGAGCCTGATCGGTCTTGCCTACGCCTTTAAATGGGTCTGGTCGCCCTTACTCGACCAATGGCGCCTGCCGTTTCTGGGCAAGCTGGGGCGGCGGCGCTCCTGGCTGGTGCTGGCACAGAGCCTGGTGATTCTCGGCCTGATCGGTATGGGTTTCTGCGATCCGCAAAAGCATTTGTCCTGGCTGATCGCAATTGCCGTAGTAGTGGCCTTCGCCTCCGCAACACAAGACATCGCCATCGACGCCTATCGCCTTGAAATCGCTCAGGACACCCAGCAGGCCGCCCTCGCCGCCAGTTACATGTCCGGCTATCGGGTGGCCGCACTGTTGGCGACCGCGGGCGCGCTGTACTTCGCTGAAGGTTTCGGCTCCACAGGCTTTGCTTACAAGCATTCGGCGTGGACCGGCACCTATGTGCTGTTTGGCCTGCTGATGCTGCCAGCGCTGGTCACTACGCTGATCATGCGCGAGCCACCCGTACCGTTGCGCACCCAGCTGTCGGCAGCGCGCTATGGTTTTACCCACCAGTTGGCCTCGGTGTTCGTGCTCATTGTGCTGCTGGTTTCAGTACCGGCAATGTTTACCCAGCTTTACAACACCGACTTCGCCAGCGTGCTGTTCAACGGCACCAGCTGGATGGACCTGCTGCTGGAAGACCGGGCTTTCCTGCGCGCCATTCTCTACACGCTTCTGACCTTCGCCTGTCTGTCATCAATGGGTCGTCGCGGGCTAGCGCCGGTGCTTACGCCGATCAACGACTTCATCATGCGTTATCGCTGGCAGGCCCTGCTGTTACTGGGCCTGATTGCGACCTATAGAATGTCGGACACGGTGATGGGCGTCATGGCCAACGTGTTCTACATCGACCAGGGCTTCACCAAGGACCAGATCGCCAGTGTCAGCAAGATCTTCGGCCTGATCATGACCCTGCTGGGCGCTGGTGCCGGTGGTCTGCTGATCGTACGCTTCGGCATCATGCCGATCCTGTTCATCGGCGGCTTCACCTCGGCAGCGACCAACATCCTGTTCCTGTTGCTGGCGGACATGGGCCCGAACGTGAAGATGCTGATCCTGACCATCTCACTGGACAACCTCAGCTCAGGGCTGGCGACATCAGCGTTTGTCGCCTACCTGTCGAGCCTCACCAACCTTAAGTTTTCCGCCACTCAATACGCACTGCTCAGCTCAATCATGCTGCTGTTGCCGCGTTTGCTGGGCGGTTATTCCGGCGTGGTGGTGGAGAAATTCGGTTATCACAATTTCTTCCTGATCACCGCTCTGCTGGGCATTCCAACGCTGGTGATGATCATCCTGCAATGGAGCCGCGAGATACGCACCGCGAAGGCCGAGGCACCGACAGCAGTTTCAGAGATTGAGAAGCCCTGATCGCCGGATCACTCATCAAGGAAAAAAAGTGGACACCGAAAACCAAACACGCCCTTTCAACCCCATCCCACTGATTCTTATCAGCCTGGGGATCTGGCTACCTATCATCGGCACTCTGCTGACATATTATCTGTCGCGAGACGCTGATGGCCTGTCCGGATCAATGGCCTTGGGCAGTGCGGTAGTCCTGCTAGCGCAGGTGGAAATCTTCGCGATCATCTTTCTGCTGATTTATGCGTTCGCTGTAAAGCCATGGAGGCTGTCCAGAAAGATACGCACAGTGTTCTCCATCAACGCAGTAGCCGCCACTGTCGCGGGCATCGGCATTATCGTCACGCTGGCCAATATAAGCCTGCAGTAATCGCCAACTAAAAAGCCCTGATGCTCGTGAGCCAGGGCTTTTCATAGCACACGCCTCCAGCCCTCTCCAAAAGCAAAGTCTTGCAGCCTGCATGGCTGTGTTCATTGCGCCGTAAGAAACGCACTACAGCCTCTTATGAATTGGACGACGAAATCGTTAGCCATTCCCCACTACCTCACCGCGCCGTGAGGAGTAATGTTGCCCGGTGATGGCCCATTGCAATTTAAGTGTGTGCCCCCGGAAAGAAGTTTATAGACTCACGCCCCTCTCTATATCAGCACTCTCTAGCGGAACGAGCGGCTGGTTTTATATAACGGAGCAACAATGTTAAAGGATCTAACGGCGCTATTTGCGCCACAAAACCGTCGCTTGATCAAGCTGACGACCGTTGCCCGTGACGAACAGGAACTCCTGCTGGAAAGTTTTTCCGGCACTGAAAGCCTGTCCGAGCTGTTCAGTTTCGAGTTGTCGATGATCAGCCGCGATGCCAGCCTGGAGCTCAAATCGCAGATCGGCCAGCCTGCACAACTGGCAATAGAACTCGCCACCGGCGAATCGCGCTTCATCAATGGCTATATCAGCACCTTCAGCCTGGAAGGCAGCGACGGCGGCCTGGCCCGCTACAGCGCCACGCTAAGCCCATGGCTGTGGATGCTCTCGCGACGCGTCGACTCGCGCATATTTCAGGAACAGACCATCGAAGCCGTTATCCGAACGGTATTTGCGGCCTACGGCGCATTGCCCGACTTCGAGTTTCAACTCAGCCAGCCACTCAAGACGCACAGTTACATCACCCAGTACCGTGAAAGCGATCTGACCTTTGTATTGAGGTTGCTGGAACACGAAGGCCTGTTCTTCTATTTCGATCACAATCAGGAAAAGCACACGCTGATCATTCTTGATCACTCGCGTGACCTCTCGCCCCTGCCGCAACAGCCAAGCATTCGTTATCACAGCGCATCCGTTACCGAGACAGCGGACTCGATTACCGAATGGCGCAGCCATCGACGTCTGCAATCGGGGCGCATGTCCATTCAGACATTCGACTACAAGCAGCCCCGTAATCAGTTGCCTGTCGGCATGCCGAGCCTCAATGAGCAGGGCAACGTCGACGCGTATGAAGTGTATGACGTGTTTGATCACTACAGCCATGGCACCTTCAAAGACGGTGAACGCCTGGTGCGTCAGCGCCTGGAAGCCATTGAAGTACAGGGCAAGACATTCACCGGCAACAGTACCTGCCGCGCCATGTACCCTGGCCACACCTTTGAGCTGACCCAGCATTTTGATCATGACCGCGGCTCTGCTGAAGATCGCAGTTTTCTGCTGATAACGGTCAAGCATGAGGGCAGCAACAATTATCTGTCGGACGAAAGCGCGGGCTACAAAAACGAGTTCGTGTGCATTCGCCACAAGATCCCCTATCGTCATCCGATCACCGTTGCGCGCCCGAGCATTAACGGCCCGCTGAGCGCCATCGTGGTCGGGCCGGAAGGTGAGGAAGTGTTCACTGACGAGCTGGCGCGGATACAGGTCAGGTTCCATTGGCAGCGTGGCGACAGCCTGCCGCAAGGCACCACCTGGTTAAGGGTGGCGATGCCCAGTGCTGGCAGCGGCTTCGGGCATCAGTTCATGCCACGCATCGGCCAGGAAGTGCTGGTGACATTTCTGGCAGGCGATATCGACCGGCCTCTGGTGACGTCGGTGCTCTACAACAACATTAATCTGCCGCCACGCTTCAGCAAGGCCTCGGGACTGCCGGGCAACCGCACGCTGTCGGGGATCCGCACCCAGGAACACAAAGGCAGCGGCTTCAACGAATTGCTGTTCGATGACACGCCAGGCTCACTGCGCGCGCGCATGGGCACAACCCATCAGGCCACAGCCCTCAACCTGGGCAAACTGACCGACCCGCGTACTGACGGCACCGCCCAGCCACGCAGCAACGGTGCAGAACTGCGCACCGATGCCGCCATCGCCCTGCGTGCCGCGCAGGGCATGTTACTCACCACCTATGCGCGTACCGACGCAAAAGGCTCACAGCTGGATCGCGAAGAGCTGCTCAAACTGCTGGCCGAGTGCGGCGAGTTGTTCAAATCCCTCGGCGAAACCGCTGCCGCGCGCGGCGGTCAGGCCGTGGATGTTCAAGGCATCGACGCCTTGCGTCAGTCGCTGAATCAATGGCCCGCGCCGGACAGCAACGGCCTGGGCGACCCGGTACTGGCCATGACCGCAGCCGCCGGCATCGCCAGCGCCACGCCGCGCTCGCAGGTTCACTATGCGGGTGAACATCACGACACCACCGCGCAGAACAACCTGCAATTGACCAGCGGCGCGGCCATGCACCTGCAAGCGGGCAAAGGGCTGTCAGCCTTCGCCCAGGACGCTGGCATCAGCGCCATCGCCAACCGCGGCAAAGTGCTGGTGCAGGCCCAGGAAGACGACATCGCCCTCAATGCCCAGAAAAACCTGCACGTCTCGGCCGTCGAAGGCGAAGTGGTCATCACCGCACCGACCATCCGCCTGGTCGCCGATGACGGCAGTTACATCAAGATTGGCGGCGGCGTCGAGATCGGCTCGCAAGGCAAAGTCACCGTGCACGCCAGCGAACACGACTGGATCGGCCCCAAGACCGACAGCGCTGCGATCCCCTCTTTCGGCCGCGACCCCGCCGCCCAGCAGGTCACCTTCCACTACCCCGGCCACAGCGAACAAAGCCCGCGGGCAGCAGCGGACCACTCGTATGAAATCAAACTGGAAGATGGCAGCCTGGTGAAAGGAATGACGAACGCAGACGGACTGACGGAGCGCGTGGAACGCGAAATGATGCATCAGGCACAGGTATCGGCATTACGCAGTGGCACACCGAAAGGAGGTGCCCAATGAACGGCGCCGATGAATACGCCGTTGCCCAAGGCAACACACGCCTGATCCCCAACCTAAATACCACCAGCAAAATGGAAGTTCCCGCCGACTTGCCCGGCGTAGTGATCTTTCTGCATGGTGTGAATGACCCGGGGGCTTCTTATGAGTCGGTGGAGACCGGGTTGTGTCAGGGGGTGAATGAGCGGCTGGATCGGCCGGATCTGGTGCCGGGGCGGTATGGGGCTGAATACGACGTTGCGAAGAAAAAACTCAGAGCCAAGCAACCGCTGGGAGATCGAGATAAACAGCTACTCGACGACCCAGACACCCATCTTTACAGACGCGATGCAGAAGACCCGAAAACTCGCAGCCTGCTGATTCCTTTTTATTGGGGATATCGGGCCGACCCTAGCGAAATCAGTCGAGACAAGAACAACAACCCCACAAAACTGCGCGACCAGTATCAAGACATACAGGGCAATCGCCTGGATCGCCATTTTGGCAAGGCCGGTGGTTATTTTGTCAATGCCACCAATAACCTGCTGGAAATGTATGACAAGGGCCTGCCACTGACCATGCGCCTTAAGATTGCCCGACTCACGCTGCCCAATACCCATTTTATGGGGGATAACCCACATCGACGTTATTACGTCCTGGCTGCTCATCGGCTCGCGATGATGGTCAAGGAGATACGCCGGGTGTCTCCCGACGAAACCATCACGATCATGGCGCATAGCCAGGGCACGTTGATCACCCTGCTGGCGCAAGCGCTGCTGGTCGACGGAGGGCATCGTTGCGCGGACACAATCATCATGGTCGACACACCCTACTGCCTGTTCCCGGAAGTGACCCCCAAAGATCAAGACACGCTAACCACACTGACTCGTATCGTGGCACAGGTGACTCAGGCACCCCATACCCAGCCGCCGCTGTCGGACCTGTGCAATCCTGCAACCTACTGCGGAAGAAGCGGCCCACAGTGGTCGCCGACACAAGGTACGCGCAAGGACAAGGACAAGGTAGGTAATGTGACGGTATTTCCTGAGCGTGATAACCGCGGCAAGGTGTACCTGTATTTCTGCCCGGACGACACCACCGTTGCACTGGATGACGTGAGAGGCATCGGCACGTTCGGGGTGTGGGATACCCATGGTAAAAACAGTACTCGCAACCCTATGGCTGAATTGAAGGCCGTGCGCTTTTATCAACGCATGTGGACGAAGCGCTACCGTGACGATTCTCCGGTCATGGTTGGCAAGCCTCCAGGCTATGACCTATTGCGCGCCAAAAACGAATCTCGCTATGCCGGCGACAGTTGGTTCGCAGGCCTCCTTTCGAAAGGCCCTACTGAAGAAGGGCATCGGATACTGATCAACGCTGAACAACTGTACCCACCACACGCCCCCTATATGTTTGGCGGGGAGGAAATAAAGGGTAAGCCGACCGAATCGGGTCTCGACAGACCTGACGATGCAAACAAAGCCTCTGCCGTAGGCAATCCAAGAGCCAAGCTCAGATGGCACTTTGTGCGCAACCACACTGGATCGATAGATCTGGAGCGAGAGCTCGCAGAATGGAATATGGGCAAAGCGCCAGGTCAACAGACCCGCATAATACGCAAACGAAGATTGACAGGCGACGGCGCACCGAAGCCTTCGGATACTTACGAAATACTACGAGAGGACACGCCGGACGAAATACGTGAGTTCATGGATGAAAGCAATTCGACCGAGGTGCTGGACTTCAATAGCTATCACTCGGGTCTGTTGCGAAGCCCGGAAAACCATCAATGGGTAACGGCGATGGATATCGCGATTGGTCAGGCGAAATGCTTGGACGATCCAGCAATGCGTGATGTGCTGGTGGCGATTGCGGATTGGAAGATGGATGTAAGGCAGTTTCTTAGCACCACAGAATTACCTGGCTGGGAAAACCTCAGCGCTGAAGCTCAGGCACTCGTGAAGGCTAGCCATGAGTATTATCAAAAAGGAATCTTTCCACCTGCGAGCTTAGTATCTCTGGTCCCTCCTCCCTTGGTCCAAGCCTCATTGAAAAGCGGAGGTAGCCAGTGACAGTCAAACGACAAAGATCAACACTTCGTCCAAAACTTAAGCCTTATGCCTGGATCACCGGAGTGATGCTCACGCTATGGCTCGGCTTCGTTCTGATGGTCTATCTCAACGCACAGGAAAACAACATGGAACTTCGTGACATAAACTCGGTTACCCGCTTGGGTATTGCAGGGATTCTAGGTGCAGTCCTGCTTAGCTACAGCGGGCATTGGTGGGGCAAAGCTATTGCTAATGAAAAGCACGAACTGGCGGCTTATAAATCCGAGATTATTGCTAAAAATACAGAACAACAGGTTGCGCAAGCACGAACATACTCACTAGAAATACGAGGCGTAGGCCTTGCAGTCAATGACTGGCATCAATCGTCTGTCTGGCGAGAAATTGCTAAAAAAAGCAACAATTTCTCATCGATATTTCCGTCGGACTCTAAAGCCTATAACCCATCATTGAGCTCGCGAGAAACTACAGCGGATATTAATACTCGGGTGGCTTTTCAGCATTCCGCAGGAGAGTCAGTAGCCTATTGGCCAATTCCAGCCTTTGCTTTAGGCCCTCCGAACCCTTACGAAAAGCCCTACCGTGCAGCGAACCTGATCAACTCTGGCCGGAATGCAGCGACCTTAGGTGTCACCCAGCTTCTCTGGCAAAACGATGAGAGCACCAACTACGCACAAAGCATGATCGAGCGCCTGTTTCAGTTTTTTGAGGCTAATCCTAAAGTTCCGCAAGCACTGATCGCAAGCGAGGACGGGGACGTCACGCGGAACATATATCGCAAACGTGGCACTCCTGGCCTGCAGAAAAATACTCAAGTAGTACCAACGGTATTTGAAAGCATGACAGGCCTGCTGGTCACCCGCTCTGACAGGGTAGATCGATATATTCGTCCCTATGCGACAAACGAGCCAGAGGACAACCAGAGCAAAGATACCGATCTAGGCAAGCTTTGGGCTTTCTACTGGGATCGGGACAAAGCATTTATGGACTGGTACGAAACTGCCGAGAAAGCGAAAGGCGTTGAAACCCCCTACGCCCCCGGAACCATGTCCACCGCCTACTGGCAATCCCAGCTCCCCACCCTCTGGAAAACCATTAGCAATCGCGGCCCCGGCAATTTCGAGCCCTCCCCTTGGTTACCTATTCGCTGGGGTCAGCATCAGGTCAAGGAGTTCGACGCTGCGCCGGTGCTTGGCTACCTGCATCGGCCAATCAAGGCTCTGATGCAGGATGAAAACGGCAAGCGCCTGAAACCTGCCTTGCAAGCCAAAGCCTTGCAAGCCGCCTGGGTAAAGGCACTAGACACACTGCCTGAGGGTCAGAAACCTGTGCGGGTGTTCTACGACAGCACCAACAACCCTGAAGCGGAAATTGCCCTCAACAATGCCCTGCACGACCTGAACAAGGACGGCCACGGTCTTGAGCTGGGCAACGTCGAAGAGGGTTACGACATCGGTCGCCGTCTGGGTAATACCGGGGTCAGCGGTGCATTGGTCGAGATCAATCTGGCTACCATCGCCAGTTACAAGGATGGCGGTGTCAGCGCCGTGGTCTACGCCGGCACCGATGGCAACCTGACCGTACAAATGGTCCGCCCGCCCGATGAAGCCCGTAAAGCGAAGAACAGCCAGAACCGCGGCGCAGATCCGTTTACCTTCGGCTCGCCAACCGGCGGGGCACCCGCAGAGTGAGTTATCCGGTCTGCCTGGGCGACGCCACCAGCAGTGGTGGCCGAGTGGTCTCCTGCCAATTGGCACGCACTCACACAATCAACGGCAAGCCTCCGGCCGTACTGGGCGACAAAGCCACCTGCCCGCTTCATGCAGGTGAGTTCGCCTTTATCGAGGGCAACCCCACCCGAAAACTGAACGGCATACCGGTGGTCCTGCACGGCCACCGACTGGCGTGCGGCTGTCAGGGTGTGGCCAGCCACGCCATGAATGTGCGAGTGATTTAGGATATTTCGTGATCAGGTCATGCAGCGCAAGTACAGGAAACAACATGGAACTGCCCCCTCAATTGGAACAAGGAAGAAACATGTACACGCGTTTTTGTCAGGCCGTCGTAGGGATGCATTTAGTCGCTGGGATGGTTCTATTAGCGGGCTGTGCGCAAGAGTCAGTGTCCCCGTGTGACGAGTTGATTGGTGACTACGCCACAAAGCCCAAGAATCAGCCAAGGATTCGTATCGAGAAAAGCGGCGAGAAGTTCTTGTTCACGCATAGCGAATCGGGTGCACAGGTCAGTGAGCCGCTCACCCCCTTACCCAACGCCGAAATAGTGGAAATGTTTGAAGGCAAGATAGTCCCGCCTCGCTGCATTCTCACCGCTGATGGTATGAAGATAATGAAGCTCCCCGCTGGCAGCGGCGTTAATCCCACAGAGGATCCCGATCGGAAACTTTCGCAGTATCCCGAGCCGACCCCATTCCTCATGGGCATATCTGCGGGAGTAGCGGCTGTACTGGGTCTTTACCCGGTGCCTCATCAAGAAAAACTCAAAGATATCGACGAGGAAGATGAGGACGACGGTTACATTTACAGTAAATAACGTACTTTTTGTGCCGGAGAGCTGAAAGGCATGTTCGTATCAACAGACGGTAAAGCGCCCGGGCATCGCTGAAGGCAGACAATCATCAATCATGAAAATAGCCTTTTCCTGAACCTGCAGATAAAGAAAAGCCCCGACTCTCACGAGCCAGGGCTTTGTCATACCGCACAAACCACTATTCCTGAACCACCCGCACAATCCGTTGCGGCAGTGGAATCTCGATGCCTGCGTCCTTCAAGCGGTCGCGTGCTTCGATGTTGAACATCGACGTCACGTCGCCCATGTCGCCACTGCTGGTCCAGACGCGCAGGGACAAGGTAATTGCGTTCTCCCCCAGCGCTGCCACCACGGCCTGTGGGGCCGGGTCCTTGAGTACGCGTGGGTCGTCTGCCATGTCCAGCAGGACCTGCAACGCTTTCCTCAGATCTGCGTCGTGGCTGACGCCGATGTCGAAGGTGATCTTGCGGGTTGGCTGACGGTTGGTGTTGGTGATGATCCCATTGGACAGGTTGCCGTTGGGAATGATCACCGTACGGTTGTCGCCGGTGCGCAGCACGGTGTGGAAGATCTGGATGTTGTCGACGGTTCCCGACACACCCTGGGCTTCGATCCAGTCACCGATACGGAACGGGCGGAACAACAGAATCAGCACACCACCCGCAAAATTCGCCAGGCTGCCTTGTAATGCCAGACCGATCGCCAGGCCAGCCGCACCGATAGCGGCCACGAACGAGGTGGTTTCGACGCCGATCATCGACGCGACGCTGACCACCAGCAGGATTTTCAGAATGATGTTCGCCAGGTTGCTGACGAAGCCCTGCAAGGCCAGGTCGGCGTTTCGCAACGCCAGCAACGCACCAAGCTTGCCGGTCAGCCGGTTGATCAGCCACCAGCCCACACACAGCGTTACGACTGCCAGCAGCAAGCGGCTGCCGTACTCCATGATCATCGGAATCCAGGCCTGCGACGCTTGCCACAGATGACCGACTTCTGCGTTTAAATCCATCGTTATCTCCTTACTCGTCACGAACTGCGATCAAAACCACGGCGGCCTGCCGTCATTTCAATGCTCAGGGCGATTCGGACTGGCCGGGGAACGCAGGGTTCCCCGGCTTTCAATGCAATGATCAGTCGCGGAAGTTGTTGAATTGCAACGGCATGCCTGAATCGTAGGCACGCAGCGCTGCGATGGCTTCTTGCAGGTCGTCGCGTTTCTTGCCGGTAACCCGCACCTGCTCGCCCTGAATGGCGGCCTGGACCTTGAGTTTGGCCTCTTTGATATGGGCGACGATTTTTTTCGCCAGTTCCTTGTCGATGCCTTCGCGCAGGGTGACTTCCTGCTTCATCAATTTGCCGGAAGCGTAGGCATCCTTGATCTCGAGGCATTTTGCGTCGATCTTGCGTTTGACCAGCGCCAGCTTGAGGATTTCGACCATGGCCTCCAGCTGGAAGTCTGCTTCTGCGGTCAGCGTGACGGTCAGTTCCTTGAACTCGAAAGTACCTTTGCCTTTGAGGTCATAGCGACGGTCCAGCTCTTTGATGGCATTGTCGACGGCATTCGTGACTTCGTGTTTATCCAATTCGGACACTACGTCGAACGAGGGCATGTATGTTCTCCAGATAAACGGCGTGCGCACGATTCGGGCACGCGTGACTTGACGGTTTGAAAGAACGCTCATTATAACGAGACTTTTCCTGCATTCACTGTGAGCCTTTCATGCACATCCTTGTTTTCACCTTCAGCAGACCGCTTCAACGCCTTAACGTGCCTCACTGATGGCGCTCACATGGCATGTTCTCGGCGCGGGAAGTCTGGGCACTCTGTGGGCGGCGCGACTGGCGCGCGCAGGCCTGCCGGTGCGGTTGATTCTTCGCAATGCTGAACGGCTGGCGGCGTATAACGCCAGCGGCGGTTGCGTGACACTGGTCGAAAACGATATCGCCCATACGTACTCGGTCGAAGCACAGACCGCCGAACATCAACAACCCATCGAGCGGCTGCTGGTAGCCTGCAAGGCCTACGACGCTGAGCATGCTGTTGCGCAGTTGGCACCGCGTCTGGCGGCTCGTGCAGACGTCATCCTGCTACAAAACGGCTTGGGCAGTCAGGACGCTGTGGCTGCAGGAATTCCCCATATCCGCTGCCTGTTCGCCTCCAGCACCGAAGGCGCGTTTCTGGAGTCGGACTGGCGTGTCAGGTTCGCAGGCCACGGTTTCACCTGGCTGGGCGATGTATCGAACCCGGTAGCCCCCTCACTTCTGCAGGACTTACACGACAGTGCAATTCCCCATGAATGGACGCCGGACATCCAGACTCGCCTGTGGCGCAAGCTGGCGCTCAACTGTGCAATCAACCCGCTGACGGTGCTGCACGACTGCCGCAATGGCGGCCTGCTCGAGCACGCCTGCGAGGTCGCTACACTGTGTGCCGAGCTGAGCGATTTGCTGGGCCGCTGCGGCCAGCCAGCGGCAGCGCATGACTTGCATGCTGAAGTGCTGCGGGTCATTCATGCAACGGCAGCCAATTACTCATCCATGTATCAGGACGTGCTTCACGGGCGACGCACCGAAATCAGCTACCTGCTGGGTTACGCGTGTGCGGCAGCCGTGCGTCATCGCTGTCCGGCAGCACACCTGCAGCAATTGCAGACACGTCTGACAGCACATCTGGCACACAAGGGTTTGCGTACTGACTAGCGCGCGCTACCCTGCTCGCATCACACGTCACTGCGACTTGCCCAATGCCTTTGCGCCAACGCCTGGAAAACCTGCCGGTAGGTCAGAAACTGCTGGCCGCCCTGCTGGTCCTGATGACCACCGTGCTGCTGGTTGCGAACCTGACCTTCATCAGCGCGGCTTATTACATCTCTCAGGAAGCGATGGCCCCGCAGGCCCTGCAGACCATTGGCCGTCTGATCAGCAGCGCCAATCTCAACGAGCGCGCCTTGAACTCGCCTGCCGATGCACGTGCCTTGCTCAAGGAACTCAAAAGCTACGGCCCGCTACGTGCAGCGGCCATATATGACAGCGACGGAGAACGACTTGAGCAGATGCAACAGGGCGAGGGCCTGCAACTGCCCAGGCACTACAAGGACCTCGAAAGCTGGCGGCTTACCGAGTTTCGCAGCACGCAGGTCATCACCGTACCGAAAGGCGACGAACCGCCCGGGCACATGTTGCTGGTTGCCAGCAGCGAGCTGCCTCCCGCGTTCTACACCGGCACGCTGACCGCGAGTCTGGGCATTCTGGTGTTCAGCGTGTTGCTGTGGCTGGTGGTGGCACGGCAGATCCGGCGCTTGATTACAGAGCCCATTTATCAGCTGGAAGAACTGTCGCGGCAGGTCACCCGCGAAGAAAACTACGCACTGCGCGCAGAGCCTGGCAACGAGGATGAAATCGGCAGTCTGGCCGAAGCGTTCAATACCATGCTGTCGCGCATCGAAGCGCGTGAGCAACAACTCAAGCGCGCTCGGGATGATTCCCAGGAAGCTTACGATCAGGCACAGGGACTGGCCGAGGAAACCCGCCATACCAACCGCAAACTGGAACTGGAAGTTCAGGTGCGCAGCAAGATCGAGAAGAAGCTTACCGGTTTTCAGAACTACCTCAACAGCATCATCGATTCGATGCCCTCGGCGATGATCGCGCTGGACGAGCAGCTGTATGTCACCCAGTGGAATCAGGAGGCAACAGCGCTGTCCGGAACCACGCTGGACGAAGCGTTGAACCAGCCGATCTTTCTGGCCTTCGAACCGATGCGCTCGTTTCTGCCGCAAATCAAGCACACCGTCGAGCGCCACAGCGTGACCAAGATCGAGCGCGTGACCTGGATCAAAAACGACGAGTCGCGCCACTACGCGCTGACGTTCTACCCGCTGACCGGCGATGCCGGGCGTGGCGTGGTGATCCGTATCGATGACATCACCCAGCGTATATCGCTGGAAGAAATGATGGTGCAGTCGGAGAAGATGTTGTCTGTCGGCGGTCTGGCCGCGGGCATGGCCCACGAGATCAACAACCCGCTGGGCGCCATCCTGCACAACGTGCAGAACATCAGGCGGCGTCTGTCTCCGGAACTGCCGAAGAACATTGAGCAGGCCGAAGCCGATGGTGTAGACCTGGCACAGGTCAATCATTACCTGGAAAGCCGCGAAGTACCAAAACTGCTCGATGGCATCCAGCAAGCGGGGGCCAGGGCAGCAAAGATTGTCAGCCACATGCTCAATTTCAGCCGCTTGAGCAGTCGTCAGCTGTCAGCCTGCGACTTGCCGGCGTTGATCGATCAGGCTGTGGAAATTGCCAGCAACGATTTTGACCTTACCGTCGGTTTCGACTTCAAGGGCCAGCACATCATCCGTCAGTTCGACCCGGAACTGGGTCCGGTACCGTGCATCGCCAACGAACTGGAGCAGGTGCTGCTGAACCTGCTGAAGAACGCCGCCCAGGCCATTCACCAGCGCCCGGAGAGCGAGGAGCCTGGACGCATCATCCTGCGTACCCGTCTCAACCCGCCCTGGGCCGAAATTCAGGTGGAGGACAACGGCATCGGCATGTCCGAAAACGTCCGCAAGCGTACTTTCGAACCGTTCTTTACCACCAAGGAAATTGGCCAGGGCACCGGGCTGGGTCTTTCGGTGTCGTACTTCATTGTTACCAATAATCATAAAGGCCAGATGGAGGTGCATTCCTCTCTCGGCACAGGCACCTGCTTTACACTGCGTCTACCGCTGGTGGCCAACCAGGTAAGCGTTCAGCAGCAGGTTATTTCCAAGTCTTGATCAGGAATCGCAGCAATGGGCTTTCGTTTGTCGAAGATTTACACACGCACCGGTGATGCCGGAGAGACCGGTCTGGGCGACGGTCGACGGGTGTCCAAGGATCATCCGCGCGTCGAGGCCATTGGTGAGGTCGATACGCTCAACAGCCAGCTCGGCCTGTTGCTGGCCGGACTGATCGATGAGGCCAGAAGCGTGCCGGCCCTCAACGAAGTGATCGAGGTGCTCGCGCCTTGCCAGCATCGACTGTTCGATCTGGGGGGCGAACTGGCGATGCCGACTTACAAAGCCCTGAATGGCGCGGAGGTCGAGCGGCTGGAAGCGGCAATCGATGTGTGGAATGAAGAGCTGGGGCCGCTGGAAAATTTCATCTTGCCAGGCGGCTCTTCGCTGATCGCTCAAGCGCACATCTGCCGCAGCCTGGCGCGCAGTGCCGAACGCCGTTGCCAGCATCTGAACGCGGTCGAGCCACTGGAAGGCGCCGGGCTGGCGTATATCAACAGGCTGTCGGATTTGTTGTTCGTCGCAGCTCGGTTGATCGCCAGAAGACAGGGCATCGCGGAAATACTCTGGCAGCCCGCGCCCAAGCCGGTTTGATCGGCGCCACGAGGCTTATCGCTCCCCCCGCGGTGTAATGCATTTTCATGACGCTCTACGCGACTATCGTGCGATGCTTCGCGTCGGCATGCCGTTCAGGACGCTCTGCGTCCTCTGTAGCAACTCAGACGATCTCGTCAGGCCAGAACGCGCGGATCCCGGCCACGCCCTGTGCGCCGCTTTCCCAGGCCTGTTGGCGCAGCGCAGGGCCTACGCCGCCCAGCAGAAAGACGGGCTTGTTGAAACCTGCTATCAATCGGATGGCCTGCTCCCAACCCAGCGGCTGTGCATCGGGATGAGTCAGGGTGGGCTGAACCGGTGACAGGGTGACGAAATCCACGCCCATCTGTTCGGCCAGGGCCAGCTCTTCGGCGTTATGGCAGGAAGCAGCCAGCCAGCGGTTCTCAGGGAACGGACGTCCACGACTGGCGTACTTGCGCAATTGCTCCGCCGTCAGGTGCCAACCGGCGGACGGAAAGTCGCCCAGCCACTCCAGAGACCCTTTGAGCATGAGCTGCGCCTTGCCGGCACACAGACCCGCCGCATCCACGGCCAGGTCACGGTACTTGGGGTCGTAACCACCCGGCGCACGCAACTGGACCAGTTTGATGCCGCCTGCGATGGCTTTCTGCATACCGCGCAACAGCTCGATATTGTCCAGCCCGTCAGGCGTGATCAGATACTCGCCGGGCAAACGTGCCGCGGCGACAATTGGCTGGTTGGCGGCCGGAAAGTCGTAGTCAGGCAGCTCTCGCGGAGCCGCCCAGACCAGTGGCTGCCCTTCAGCACCATGCGGCTCGCCGGTAAATGCCGAAACTTCCCAGACATCCAGCAATACCTGCTTGTCCGCATAGTCGTGACAGACCTTGATCAATGGGCGCGCTGCCGTGACCTGAATCCCCAACTCTTCCTGGAGTTCACGTGCGAGTGCGGCCTGGACGGTCTCACCCTCTTCGACCTTGCCGCCGGGAAACTCCCAGAGGCCACCTTGATGCTGAGTGTCGGCACGTCGGGCAATCAATACACTGCCGTCAGCGCCACGAATGACGGCGGCAGCCACATGAACTCGTTTCACGATCAGGACTCCTGCAGACCGGCCTGCTGCCAGCGCTTGAAAGCGGGCCACTGGTAGATGGTTTCGATATACGCCAGTGCCTCTGCCGGCAACTGGACGTGATAGCCGCGCAGACGAATAGCCACCGGTGCGAAGAACGCATCAGCAATGCTCGGCTTGCCAAACAGAAAAGGACCACTTTCGGCGGCGGCAGCGCGACATTCGGCCCACAGCTCGACAATGCGGTCGATATCGTTCTGGGTGTCGACGGTGATCACTTCCAGCGCCTTATCCTGACGCAGGTCCATTGGCATGTTCGAGCGCAGATTGACGAAGCCGCTGTGCATCTGCGCGCACGCCGAACGGGCCTGGGCACGCGCGGCGGTGTCACGCGGCCACAGCTCGACGTCCGGGAAGCGCTCGACCAGATATTCACAGATCGCCAGCGAATCGATGATCGTGCCGTGCTCACACTGAAGCGCAGGCACCTTGCCGGTCGGCGAATACTTGAGAATATTCTCGCGGGTGTCCGGCAGGTTCAGGCGGATGACTTGATCGGTGAACGCAGCACCGGTCATTTCCAGCACCAGCCAGGGACGCAGCGACCAGGAGGAATAGCGTTTGTCGCCGATAATCAGATGCAGGCTCATGGTTCAGCTCCATTGAGCCCGGCGCGAAGGCGGGATGCCCGCGCGCCGGGCATTGAATCAGGTGCGATATTCCGCGTTGATCTTCACGTATTCGTGAGAAAGGTCGGTAGTCCAGATGGTTTCGCTGCAATCACCGCGACCCAGCTCGATACGAATGGTGATTTCTTCTTCGGCCATTACTGCCGAGCCCTGCTCTTCGGTGTAGGTCGTGGCGCGGCAGCCCTGGCTGGCAATGCATACGCCGCCCAGGAATACGTCGATCTTGCTCACGTCCAGGTCCGGCACGCCAGCGCGGCCGACAGCCGCCAGAATACGCCCCCAGTTCGGATCGGAGGCGAACAGCGCGGTCTTGATCAGCGGCGAGTGGGCCACGGCATAACCGACGTCCAGGCACTCCTGATGATTGCCGCCACCGTTGACTTCTACCGTCACGAACTTGGTCGCACCTTCGCCATCACGCACGATGGCCTGAGCGACATCCATGCACACGTCGAACACGGCTTTCTTCAACGCGTCGAACAACGGGCCCTTGGCCTCGGTGATCTCGGGCAGATCAGCCTGACCGGTGGCAATCAGCATGCAGCAATCGTTGGTCGAGGTATCGCCATCGATAGTGATGCGATTGAAGGATTTGTTGGCTCCGTCGCGAATCAGGTCCTGCAGTACGCTCTGCGACACTTTGGCGTCGGTGGCGATGTAGCCAAGCATGGTCGCCATGTTCGGGCGAATCATGCCTGCGCCTTTGCTGATGCCGGTTACTGTGATGGTTACGCCATCGTGGGTGAACTGACGGCTCGCGCCTTTGGGCAGGGTGTCGGTGGTCATGATGCCGGTCGCCGCAGCGGCCCAGTTATCCACAGACAGATCATCAAGCGCGGCTTGCAGCGCGCCTTCGATTTTTTCCACAGGCAACGGCTCGCCGATCACACCCGTTGAGTAAGGCAGCACTGCTGATGCGTCGACGCCAGTCAGTTGCGCCAGCTTTTCGCAAGTACGTCGCGCAGCAACCAGACCTGGTTCGCCCGTGCCTGCGTTGGCATTGCCGGTGTTGGTCAGCAAATAACGCACCGTGCCCTGAACGCGCTGCCTGGCCAGGATGACTGGCGCGGCGCAGAACGCATTCAAGGTGAATACACCGGCAACGCTGGAGCCTTCGGCACAGCGCATGACCACAACATCCTTGCGCCCTGGGCGTTTGATGCCGGCAGAAGAAATGCCAAGTTCAAAACCGGGAACCGGGTGCAACGCAGGCAAAGGACCAAGACCAACAGCCATCGGGGTGCTCCTCAAGGAGTATGGCGCCGTCCGCATCGGTACGGCGATCAATGAAAAAACGCCGCGACGGGCAAGCCGGTCGCGGCGCAGGTATTACACAGTCAAAGGCCTAGTTGATCTGGCCGTGACAGTGTTTGAATTTCTTGCCCGAACCACACCAGCACAGCTCGTTGCGACCCAGTTTCTGGTCGTTGCGGACCGGCTCGGATGCGACGGCTACAGGCGCTTCGCCACCCTCTTCATCCGGCAGCGGCTGGTCGATGCCCGGCGCAGGAGCGTGTTCGAACTGCATACGACTGGCCAGTTCTTCGGCTTCCTGACGCAGGCGCGCCTCTTCTTCCTCTGGATCTTCGCGACGAACCTGAACATGCGAAAGTACACGGATGGTGTCGCGCTTGATCGAATCCAGCAGCTCCTGGAACAGCGTGAAGGACTCGCGCTTGTATTCCTGCTTCGGGTTCTTCTGAGCGTAGCCGCGCAGGTGGATACCGTGACGCAGGTGGTCCATGGTCGACAGGTGATCTTTCCACAGGTCGTCCAGCACGCGCAGGAGGATCTGCTTCTCGAAGGAACGCAGGGCTTCGGCGCTGGCCTGGTCTTCCTTCTCGTTGTACGCCACCAGCAACTGCGCCATGATTTTTTCGCGCAGGCTGTCTTCGTGCAGGTTGTCGTCTTCGTCCAGCCACTGCTGGACGGGCAGTTTGACGGCAAAGTCGGTGTTCAGCGCGGCTTCCAGACCGGCAACGTTCCACTGCTCCGGCAGGGATTGCGGCGGAATATGCTGACTGATGAGATTATTGAGCACTTCCTCACGGAAGTCAGCGATGGTCTCACCAATGTTCTCGGCAGCCAGCAGCGTGTTACGCATGTGATAGATCACTTTGCGCTGCTCGTTGGCCACGTCATCGAACTCGAGCAATTGCTTGCGGATGTCGAAGTTGCGACCTTCCACTTTGCGCTGCGCTTTTTCGATGGCGTTGGTCACCATGCGGTGCTCGATAGCCTCACCGGACTGCATGCCCAGCGCCTTCATGAAATTCTTCACGCGGTCCGAGGCGAAGATACGCATCAGGCTGTCTTCGAGCGACAGGTAGAAGCGGCTGGAACCGGTGTCACCCTGGCGGCCGGCACGGCCACGCAGCTGGTTGTCGATACGGCGCGATTCGTGGCGCTCGGAGGCAATAACGTGCAAGCCACCCGCTTCGATCACTTGCTGATGGCGTTTCTGCCAGTCAGCCTTGATCTGTGCAATTTGCTCAGGGGTTGGGTCTTCCAGATTGGCGACCTCTACTTCCCAGTTACCGCCCAACAGGATGTCGGTACCGCGACCCGCCATGTTGGTAGCAATGGTCAAAGCACCCGGACGACCGGCCTGCGCGATGATTTCTGCTTCTTTTTCGTGGAACTTGGCGTTCAGAACCTTGTGATCGATGCCTTCCTGCTTGAGCAGATTGGACATGTGTTCCGAGGTTTCGATGGTCGCCGTACCTACCAGCACAGGGCGGTTCTCTGCAATGCAGGCCTTGATATCGGTAACGATGGCTGCGTACTTCTCTTCCGCCGTCAGATAGACGAGGTCGTTGAAATCTTTACGCGCCAACGGCTTGTTCGGCGGGATGACCATGACGGCCAGGTTGTAGATCTGGTGGAATTCGAACGCTTCGGTGTCGGCCGTACCGGTCATGCCGGACAGTTTGTTGTACAGACGGAAGTAGTTCTGGAACGTGGTCGATGCCAGGGTCTGGCTTTCGGCCTGAATGTTCAGGTTTTCCTTGGCTTCGATGGCCTGATGCAGGCCCTCGGACAGGCGACGGCCCGGCATGGTACGGCCGGTATGCTCGTCGACCAGCAGAACCTGACCGTCTGCAACGATGTACTCGACGTTGCGGTTGAACAGTTTGTGCGCACGCAGACCCGCATAAACGTGAGTCAGCAGGCCCAGGTTGTGCGCCGAGTACAGGCTCTCGCCTTCAGCCAGCAGGCCGACTTCGGTGAGCATTTCCTCGATGAACTGGTGACCGGCTTCGTTCAGCTCAACCTGACGGGTTTTCTCGTCAACGGTGAAGTGGCCCGGTTTGGTGACTTCGCCTTCCACTTCCTCGATATGCTGCTCGAGCTTGGGGATCAGGCGGTTGATTTCGGTGTACAGCTTGGAGCTGTCTTCGGCCTGACCGGAGATGATCAGCGGCGTACGCGCTTCGTCGATCAGAATCGAGTCGACTTCGTCGATTACGGCGAAATTGAGTTCGCGCTGGAACTTGTCGTCCATGCTGAACGCCATGTTGTCGCGCAGGTAATCGAAGCCGTATTCGTTATTGGTGCCGTAGGTGATGTCGGCAGCGTAAGCGGCGCGTTTTTCTTCCGGCGGCTGGAATGGCGTTACGATGCCTACGGTCAGACCGAGGAATTCGTACAACGGGCGCATCCAGTTGGCATCGCGGCGAGCGAGGTAGTCGTTCACGGTGACTACGTGAACACCCTTGCCGGACAGCGCATTGAGGTACACAGCCAACGTACCGACCAGGGTTTTACCTTCACCGGTACGCATTTCCGCGATCTGACCTTCGTGCAGGGTCATGCCGCCGATCAACTGAACGTCGAAGTGGCGCATGCCCATGACGCGCTTGCCCGCTTCACGAGCGACAGCAAAGGCTTCAGGCAGCAATTGATCCAGGGTCTCGCCTTTGGCTATGCGGGCCTTGAACTCTTCGGTCTTGGCGCGCAATTGCTCGTCCGAAAGGGCCACCATTTGCTCTTCGAAGGCATTGACGATCTGTACCGTCTTGAGCATGCGTTTTACTTCACGCTCGTTCTTGCTTCCAAAAAGTTTTTTCAACAAAGGCGCAAACATATCGACAGGATCTTCCACACATAGGAATGGAGGGCGGCCCCGTGAGTCGCCCGTGCAGCCCAGATGGCCGCATGCGAACGAGCATTCTACCCGGAAACGATGGTGAGGAAAGTGGCGTTATTCCACGATGCTGGCACAGCGCTGTTACGGGGCAGGTTTACAATGGGGCCAATTTCAAGCACTTCAACCCATAATCCGGGGAAGTTACTCATTGATTTGCATATGAAAGCACGGAAATGCCCTGAAAAGCAGCCGTTAGAACGCTTTCTGTTAAGATGTTCATCTTGTTACCAGGCACTCCACCATGGCCTTTCGTCCTCTGAACGCCCGCCCGCCCGCGGTTCTGCTGCGTGAAGCCAAGCCCCTGAAGGCTATATTTCGCCACGCCGAACGCCTTAGCCATTTGCAGCGCCTGCTCGAAAGTCAGCTGCAACCAGCCGCGCGCGAGCATTGTCGTGTGGCCTCGTGGCGCGAAGGCACCTTGTTGCTGATCGTGACGGATGGTCACTGGGCCACGCGCCTGCGCTATCAGCAGAAGCGCCTGCACCGGCAACTGATGGCCTTCGACGAATTCATCAACCTGACGCGCGTTGTCTTCAAGGTGCAGCCACCTGAAGCCCCGCGTGGAGCGGCCACGCACACCATCGACCTGTCTTCGATTGCCGCCGAGAACATTCAGGCCACCGCCGAGGGCATCACTGATCCCAAGCTGCGGGCCGCACTTGAGCGGCTGGCCAGCCATGCCAAGGACAAGAAATAGCGTCTGAGTGATTTTCGCCAGATCCTCTGCGCAACTGACTTTCCCAATGAAGCCAATAAAAAAAGGCCACCCGAAGGCAGCCTTTAAAGAACAAAAGGAAAGAGAGTAAAGCTTGCCTACACAGCCGCGACAGGGCGCATGTAGGAAATAGGTGCCGTACTGGCATCCTCGAAAGTCACCACTTCCCAGGCGTCTTTCTGCTCGATCAACGTGCGCAGGAGACGATTGTTCAGTGCATGCCCCGATTTGAAGCCCCGGAACTCACCAATCAGGCTATTGCCCAGCAGGTAAAGGTCACCGATGGCGTCGAGGATTTTGTGTTTGACGAATTCGTCCTCGTAACGCAGGCCGTCTTCGTTCAGTACGCCGTCCTTGTCGACCACGATGGCGTTTTCCACACTGCCGCCGAGTGCGAGGTTGTGCTTGCGCAGGTACTCGATGTCACTCATGAACCCGAAGGTCCGGGCACGGCTGACTTCCTTCACGAAGGAAGTGCTGGAAAAGTCCACGCTTGCACTCTGGGTGCGATCACGGAAGACGGGGTGATCGAAATCGATCTCGAAACTGACCTTGAACCCTTCGAAAGGCACGAAAGTAGCGCGTTTACCGCCCTCCTCCACTGTGACTTCACGCAGGATGCGGATGAATTTCTTCGGCGCGTCCTGTTCTTCCAGGCCAGCCGATTGAATCAGGAATACGAAAGGGCCTGCGCTGCCGTCCATGATAGGAACTTCGGAGGCAGAGAGCTCGACGTAGGCGTTATCGATGCCAAGGCCAGCCATGGCCGAGAGCAGGTGTTCTACCGTGTCAACTTTGACATCACCATTGACCAGAGTGGTCGACAGAGTGGTGTCGCCGACGTTTTCCGCACGCGCAGGGATCTGCACGACGGGGTCAAGGTCAGCTCGGCAAAACACAATGCCGGTATTCACAGGTGCGGGCTTGAGGGTCAGGTAAACCTTCTCCCCGGAGTGCAGGCCTACACCTGTGGCACGGATAATATTTTTCAGGGTGCGTTGTTTAATCATGGCATGGGCCGCTTCAGCGCAAGTTGCGAACTGGTATCAACAAAGGCTGGCGATGATAGCAGACCATGCCTTTGCTGAACACCAATCACCCTAATACCCCTGATACATTTCATCAATCGGCCTGACGACGCAGGAAAGCCGGGATATCCAGGTAATCCAGATCATCGTTAGGGTTCATCTTCGCCGCTGCGGTAGCGCCTGCGTGTGCCTGATTGCGCATCACGGTAGGACGGTCCAGATCGCGGTAGTTGACCGACGGTGCTTCCTGACGCGACGCCTGCTGGGCAGGAGCCTGCTGGGTGGTCTGCAGCGTGTTGTCGATGACCTTGACCGGCTTCTCGATTTTCGCGCCCAGGCCGGTGGCAACCACAGTCACGTGCAACTCGTCACGCATGTCCGGATCGATAACCGTACCGACCTTGACCATAGCGTGCTCGGAAGCGAACGCTTCGATGATGCTACCCACGTCAGAGTACTCACCCAGCGACAGGTCAGGGCCGGCAGTGATGTTGACCAGGATGCCGCGAGCGCCCTGCAGGTTGACGTCTTCGAGCAACGGGTTGCGAATGGCCGCTTCGGTGGCTTCACGTGCACGGTTAGGACCGCTGGCGCAGCCAGTACCCATCATCGCCATGCCCATTTCGCTCATCACGGTACGGACGTCGGCGAAGTCGACGTTGATCATGCCCGGACGCTTGATGATGTCGGAGATACCGCGAACGGCACCAGCCAGTACATCGTCAGCCTTGGCGAAAGCCGACAGCAGGCTGGCGTCTTTACCCAGGATGGTCAGCAGCTTCTCGTTGGGGATGGTGATCAACGAGTCGACGCTTTCGGACAGCATGCGGATGCCTTCATCGGCGATCTGCATACGCTTGCGACCTTCGAACGGGAACGGACGGGTCACGACTGCGACCGTCAGAATACCCATTTCCTTGGCCACTTCAGCAATGATCGGTGCTGCACCGGTACCGGTACCGCCGCCCATGCCAGTGGTGATGAAAACCATGTTGGTGCCCTGCAGAACTTCTGCAATGCGCTCACGATCTTCCAGTGCGGCCTGACGACCGACTTCAGGGTTGGCGCCAGCGCCAAGGCCTTTGGTCACGCCGGTGCCCAGTTGCAGAATGGTCCGCGCGCCAATGTTTTTCAGCGCTTGAGCATCTGTGTTGGCGCAGATGAATTCCACGCCTTCGATGTTGCTCTTGACCATGTGATTGACAGCGTTTCCGCCACCACCGCCTACACCGATAACTTTGATAACCGGGCTTTGCGGGACGTTGTCTACGAGTTCGAACATTTCTCTCTCCTTCCGCTTTCTAGTTAGTTTTGCCTACTGCCTGCCGATATTGCTTTTGAAGCCCTGAATCTGAAGCTGTGAAACTTTTAAACGTTGAAACTTAAAAATTGCCCTGCACCCAACGCTTGATACGCTCAAGCACCGGTGCCTTGGTTTCGTCGCTGTAACTGCTGTTGCCGACCATCCCGGACAGCGAAATGCCGTCCGACTGCTTTTGCAGCCCGTACATCAACAGGCCTACGCCAGTCGAGTAGATCGGGTTGCGCACGACATCAGCGAGCCCTTTGACGCTGTGCGGCACGCCAAGGCGCACCGGCATGTGGAAGATTTCCTCGGCCAGTTCGACCGCACCTTCCATTTTCGCTGTGCCCCCGGTCAGCACGATGCCGGCCGGGATCAGGTCTTCGTAACCGCTGCGGCGCAGCTCGGCCTGGATCAGGGTGAACAGCTCGTCGTAACGAGGCTCTACCACTTCGGCCAGGGCCTGACGCGACAGCTCGCGAGGTGGACGGTCGCCCACACTCGGTACTTTGATGGTTTCACCGGCACCGGCCAGTTTGGCCAGGGCGCAGGCGTAGCGAATCTTGATTTCTTCGGCGTACTGGGTCGGGGTACGCAACGCCATGGCGATGTCGTTGGTGACCTGATCGCCCGCAATCGGGATAACCGCCGTGTGACGAATGGCGCCTTCGGTGAAGATCGCGATGTCGGTCGTACCGCCACCGATATCCACCAGGCACACGCCCAGCTCTTTCTCGTCATCGGTAAGTACGGAATACGCCGACGCCAGTTGTTCAAGAATGATGTCGTCAACTTCCAGACCGCAGCGACGCACGCACTTCTCGATGTTCTGCGCGGCGTTCACTGCACAGGTCACGACGTGAACCTTGGCTTCCAGACGTACACCGGACATGCCCAAAGGCTCGCGCACGCCTTCCTGGTTATCGATCACGTAATCCTGAGGAAGGGTGTGCAGCACGCGCTGGTCGGCAGGAATGGCCACCGCCTGAGCAGCATCGAGCACACGCTCCAGGTCCGCAGAACTGACTTCGCGATCACGAATCGCCACGATGCCGTGCGAGTTCAGGCTGCGAATATGGCTGCCTGCAACGCCGACAAATGCCGAGTGAATACGGCAACCCGCCATCAGCTGCGCTTCTTCGATTGCGCGCTGGATCGACTGCACGGTCGACTCGATATTCACTACCACGCCCTTCTTCAGGCCGCGGGAGGGATGGGTACCGATACCCACGATTTCCAGCGAGCCATCGGCCGCGACTTCGCCTACCAGTGCCACCACCTTGGAGGTACCGATATCCAGCCCGACGATCATTTTGCCGCTTTGCACGTTTGCCATGGTCCTGCCTCTTATCAATTCTTCGCGACAGCGGGTTTATCCGTCGTTGCCGCTGCCTGTTCGCGCCAACCGACCGCTAGGCCGTTGGAGTAACGCAAGTCAACGCGCGCGATATTCGTGATTTGTTCTTTCAGCGTTTTGTCGTAAATCGCGATGAAACGGCGCATTTTTTCGACGAGGTGGTCGCGTCCAAGCAACAATTCGATACCCGGGCCAGCACTACCGGCGCCTGTTGTCAGGAACCAGCTGCCGCGCTCGCGCAGCTCCAGGCGCACGATGGAGAAGCCCAGCGGGCGCAACATCTGACTCAACACCTGATACTGCTGCATCACCTGTTGCTGGGCCCGCTGCGGGCCGAACAACTGGGGAAGATGTTCGTAATTGGACAGTTCACGCGGCGTGAAAGCCTGTCCCTGGTTGTTCAACAGCGCTTCATCACCCCAACGGGCAACCGGCAACTGCTCTTCAAGACGAATCACGACCTGATCCGGCCATACACGACGAACTTCGGCGTGGGCGATCCAGGGCATCTGCTCAAGCTCGGTGCGCATGCCGGTCAGATCAATCTTGAAAAAGCTCGACGCCACATAAGGCGCAATCCGCTGCTGCACAGCCTGCTGGCTGATGTAACTCAAATCGCCCTGCACATTGATGCGGGTAATCGGGCGGTCGGCGTACGGCAGCAGGCGTTGCGCTGCCTCATAAGTGCCGAAGCCCAGAACCACCAGCAACACAGGCCAGAGCAGACGCTTCAGAACACTGAAGTTGGCCTTGGGCAGGCGCGCCGACAGAGGCTCCTTGGCCACCATTCGGCTGGCGCCACGCGGCACCGGCTTGTTGCGGCCGGGTGCAGGTGGCTGAGGACGTGCCGACGCGCCGTACATGCCTTACCCTCTCGCCTGAACACTGTCGGCCAGAATCGCCAACACCAGTTGTTGAAAATCCAGACCTGCAGCACGCGCAGCCATAGGCACCAGACTGTGATCGGTCATGCCGGGCACGGTGTTAACTTCAAGTAACCAGAACTTGCCTTGTGCGTCCTGCATAACATCCGTGCGCGCCCACCCTGCGATGCCGATGGCGTCGCAAGCGCGTGCTGCAAGTTGTTTGAGTTCCTGTTCCTGCGCATCGCCAAGCCCGCAAGGGATCCGGTACTGAGTATCGGACGCCAGGTACTTGGCATCGTAATCATAAAAACTGTGAGGAGTGCCCAGGCCAATGGGAGGCAACACCTGGCCACACAGAGACGCCACAGTAAACTCAGGTCCCTGAATCCACTGTTCGACTAATACTTGCGAATCGTAGGTACTGGCGGCTTTCCAGGCGGCGATCAATTCATCGACGCTGTTCACCTTTGCCATACCGATACTTGAACCTTCATGGGCCGGTTTGACGATCAAAGGGAAGCCCAGTTCCGTCGCTGCGCAAATACAATCGCTCTCGTTTTCAAGAACGGCATGCAAGGGCGTCGCAAGGCCGAGACTCTGCCAGACCTGCTTGGTGCGCAACTTGTCCATCGCCAGCGCGGAAGCCAGTACACCACTGCCGGTATAAGGGATTTCCAGGCATTCCAGCAGGCCTTGCATAGTGCCGTCTTCGCCGCCTCGCCCGTGTAGAACAATGAAGGCACGGTCGATCTTTTCGCTGACCAGTCGCTGCAGGAAGTCATCGCCCACATCGATGCCGAACGCGTCCACGCCAGCATCGAGCAACGCCTTGAGCACCGCATTACCGGAGTTCAGGGAAACTGCCCGTTCAGCACTCTTGCCACCGAAGAGCACGGCGACACGGCCGAAGCTTTTCGGCTCGAGCGTCGAGCGCAGGGAAGACTGGGCGACGGCTGTCATTTCAGCTTCCCTTCGGTGGGGGCCACTTTAGCGCCAGCGAACAGCGGGCTTTTCAGCAGTTGTGGCGCGAGACCGCCGATGTCGCCAGCGCCTTGGCACAGGAGAATGTCGCCAGCGCGCAGCAGCGGCTTGACCAGCGGCGCCAGCTCGACGCCGCGCTCGATGTAGATAGGGTCCAGCTGACCGCGCTGACGAATGCTGTGGCACAGGTTGCGGCTGTCGGCGCCGGGAATCGGTTCTTCACCCGCCGGGTAGACTTCCATCAGCAGCAACACATTGGCGTCCGCCAGAACCTGTACGAAATCGTCGTACAAGTCACGGGTGCGGCTGAAGCGGTGCGGCTGGTAGACCATCACCAGACGACGATCCGGCCAGCCACCACGTACGGCGCTGATCACAGCAGCCACTTCGCGCGGATGGTGACCATAGTCATCGACCAGCATCACGTTACCGCCTTCGACCGGCAACTCGCCGTACACCTGGAAGCGACGACCGACGCCCTGGAACCCCGAAAGGCCCTGCACGATCGCCTCATCGCTGACACCTTCGTCGGTGGCAATAGCGATGGTCGCCAGCGAGTTGAGTACGTTGTGATTGCCGGGCATGTTCACCGACATATCCAGCGGCTCGCGGTCGCGGCGCAGTACGGTAAAGAATGTCAGCATGCCGTCCTGACGCACGTTGATTGCACGTATGTCGGCAGACTCGCTGAAGCCGTAGGTCAGCGTCGGGCGCTTGACCTGCGGGAGAATTTCACGCACTACCGGATCGTCGATGCACATGACCGCCAGGCCATAGAACGGCAGGTTATGCAGGAACTCGACAAAGGTCTTCTTCAGTTTATTGAAGTCGCCTTCGTAGGTCGCCATGTGATCGGCGTCGATATTGGTGACTACCGCAACCAGGGGCTGAAGGTGCAGGAAGCTGGCATCGCTTTCATCGGCTTCAGCGATCAGGTAACGGCTGGTGCCCAGCTGGGCGTTGGTGCCCGCGGCGTTCAAACGGCCACCAATCACAAAGGTCGGGTCCAGGCCACCAGCAGCGAACACCGAAGCGATCAGGCTGGTGGTGGTGGTCTTGCCGTGCGTACCGGCGACAGCGATGCCGTGGCGATAGCGCATCAGTTCGGCGAGCATCTCGGCACGGGGCACGACTGGAATACGGCGTTCCAGCGCGGTGGCGACTTCCGGGTTGGAAGTATTCACAGCGCTGGACACCACCAGTACGTCGGCACCCACGGTGTTCTCGGCGCGATGGCCAACAAAGATCTGCGCGCCGAACGATTCCAGACGCTCGGTCACGGCCGAGCCTTTGAGGTCGGAGCCCGAGACTTCGTAGCCCAGGTTCAACAACACTTCGGCAATCCCGCACATACCGACGCCGCCGATACCGACGAAGTGGATGCGACGGATACGGCGCATTTCAGGTTGCGGCATGGCGCGTTGATTCTCAACCATGAGCCACCTCCACGCAGACGTTGACGACGGTGTTGGTTGCATCAGGCTTGGCCAGGCTACGTGCTGTGCGGGCCATGCTGTTCAATTGTTCGGGTTGCATCAAAACCTCTTTCAGGCGTGCTGCCATCTCGGCGGCGCCAGTTGTCGCTTGCGGCATGACGAAGGCTGCGCCTTCGCGAGCCAGATAGTCAGCGTTACGTGACTGATGGTCATCAATCGCGTGGGGCAGCGGTATCAGCAACGACGGCAGACCTGCGGCGGCCAGTTCGCTGATGGTCAATGCGCCTGCGCGGCAGACCACCAGATCGGCCCAGCTATAGGCTTGGGCCATGTTCTGGATGAATGGCGCAACCTGCGCCTCGACGCCCACGTTGCGATAACGCTCGGCGGTGACTGCGTCGTGATTCTTGCCCGACTGATGAAACACTTCGGGCTGGATGTCCTGAGGCAACCGGGCCAGCGCCTCGGGCAGCAATTTGTTCAATGGCTCCGCGCCCAGACTGCCGCCCAGTACCAGCAGACGCGCCTTGCGCCCGGCCAGCGTCTGACGCGGTGTTTCCAGAAACAGCTCGACACGCACCGGATTGCCGGTGGTGCGGCGTTTGGACGAGGCCGCAAAGGTGTTCGGGAACGCCTCGCACACGCGGCTGGCGAACGACGCCAGGCTGCGATTGGCTGTACCGGCAACGGCGTTCTGCTCGTGAATGATCAACGGTACGCCTGCCAGCTTCGCCGCCAGACCACCAGGGCCGGTGACATAGCCACCGAAGCCAACCACGCAGACCGGCTTCACCTGACGGACAACCTTGCGCGCCTGCATCAGGGCCTTGAGCAACATGAACGGCGCCTTGAGCAGCGACAGCCGGCCTTTGCCACGCAGCCCGGTGACATTGATCAGGTGCAGCGTCAAACCGGCCTGCGGGACCAGTTCGTTTTCGATTCCGCGTGGCGTGCCCAGCCAGTGGACCTTGTAGCCACGTGCCTGAAACTCGCGTGCACAAGCCAGCGCCGGGAATACATGCCCGCCGGTGCCGCCAGCCATGATCAGCACATTAGCGTCCATGGGGCGTCTCCTCGGCGAAGTCGCTTTCCTTGAACTCGGCTTCTTCACTGCCCATGTTGTTGCGCGATTCCCACTCGATGCGCAGCAGCAGGCCAAGACTCGCGCAGCAGATCACCAGCGAGCTGCCGCCGTAGCTGAGGAATGGCAGAGTCAGACCCTTGGTCGGCAGCAGACCAACGTTCACACCGATGTTGATCAGGAACTGACCGATCCACAGGAACGAAAGACCGTAGGCCACGTAGGCCCCGAAGAACTGCTTGGCGCGCTCGGCCCACATGCCGATGTACATACCGCGAATACTGACAAACAGAAACAGTGCGACGGTGATCAGCGAACCCACCACGCCCAGCTCTTCTGCAAGCACCGAGAACACGAAGTCGGTGTGCGCTTCCGGCAGATAGAACTGCTTCTGCACGCTGTTGCCCAGCCCGACGCCGAACCACTCGCCACGACCGAAGGCGATCAGCGCCTGGGTCAATTGATAACCGGAACCGAACT
Organism: Pseudomonas syringae group sp. J248-6; assembly: GCF_032586995.1. Lineage (NCBI taxonomy): Bacteria > Pseudomonadati > Pseudomonadota > Gammaproteobacteria > Pseudomonadales > Pseudomonadaceae > Pseudomonas > Pseudomonas syringae group sp. J248-6. The sequence continues at coordinate 358,533 of NZ_JAWHOP010000003.1, forward strand.
GGTCAGCCCACGGGTCGGTAAAGTTGGTCAGACGCGCCATCCGGTAGGGCTGGGCCTGGACCAGCACCACCACAGAAGCGACCGCCAGCACCACCATCAGCGAGAAGCGGAACAGGCCGACACCGCCGAGAAACAGCATGGCTGCCGCCGAGCCCATCATTACCACGGTCGCACCGAAGTCAGGTTCCATGAGCAGCAGCCCGGCCATCGGCAGCAGCACGATGAACGGCTTGAAAAAGCCCATCCAGCTTTCGCGAACTTCCTGCTGCTGACGGATCAGGTAGCCGGCAAGGAAGATCACCACGAATACCTTGGCGATTTCCGACGGCTGCACGTTGAACGCGCCGAAACCGATCCAGCGCATCGAACCGTTCACCTCGCGCCCGATTCCCGGCACCAGTACCAGCAGCAACAAGCCGAACGCGCCGAGCAGCATCATCCAGCCCAGACGTTGCCAGGTGGCGACCGGGATCATCATGGTCACGCCACAAGCACCCAGGCCGATCAACAGATAAACCAGGTGGCGGGTCATCATGTACAGCGTGTTGCCCGACTGAACTGCAGCAACTTCCGACGAGGCGGAAGTAATCATTACCAGCCCAAGGCCCAGCAACGCCAGACAGCCGACCAGCATCGGGAAGTCGAGGTCAATGCCGCGCCCGCTGATCAGTGGCGATGGATAAGGCTTGATCACACCGAAGATCATGACAAGCACTCCACTGCCTGCGCGAACACACGTCCGCGCTCTTCATAATTCTTGAACATGTCCAGGCTGGCGCATGCAGGCGAAAGCAATACCGCATCGCCCCGCTGCGCCAGCTTTGCACTGTGCTCGACAGCAGCCTGGACGGTGTCGACACGCACCAGAGGAACGGCATCACCCAATGCCTGGGCAATCAGCTCGGCGTCGCGGCCCAGTAACACCGCAGCGCGGCAATGCTCAGCGACTGGCGCACGCAATGCGCTGAAGTCAGCGCCTTTGCCATCGCCACCAGCGATCAGTACCAGCTTGCCGTCGATATCCGAACCCAGACCTTCGATGGCAGCCAGTGCGGCACCGACGTTGGTGGCCTTGGAGTCGTTGTAGTAATGAACGCCGTCATGCTCACGCAGCCACTGGCAGCGATGCTCCAGGCCGGTGAATTCGCGCAGGCTTGCAAGCATCGCATCGAACGGCAGGCCAACCGCATGCCCAAGCGCCAATGCAGCAAGGGCGTTGGCCTGATTGTGAGCACCACGAACTTTCAGCTCACGTACCGGCATCAGGTTTTCAAACTGGAACGCCAGGTATTTTTCGCCGTTTTCTTCACGCAGACCAAAGCCGTGGAAATCAGGCTTGTTGAGACCGAACGTCCAGCAAGGCAGGCCTTCACCAATCAGCGGACGGGACAGGGCATCCTGACGATTGACCACCACTTGCCGCGCGCCACGGAAAATCCGGTGCTTGGCCAGGTGGTAAGCCGGCAGGCCGCTGTAGCGGTCCATATGGTCTTCGCTGATGTTCAGCACGGTTGCCACTTCAGCATTGAGCTGGTCGGTGGTTTCGAGCTGAAAGCTGGACAGCTCCATTACGTACAGTTCGACATCGTCGCTGAGCAGGTCCAGCGCCGGAGTACCGAGGTTGCCCCCGACCGCAACGCGTTTGCCTGCAGCGACGGCCATTTCACCCACCAGCGTTGTCACCGTGCTTTTCGCATTCGAACCGGTGATGGCGATGACCGGCGCCTTCGCGTAACGCGCGAACAGCTCGATGTCGCCGGACAGCTTGACGCCACGCGCGTGCGCCTGCTGCAGGGCCGGGGTGGCCAGCGCCAGACCGGGGCTGACATACAACTCGTCGGCACGGCAGAGGAAATCCACGTCCAGCTCGCCACAACGCACTTCCACCTGCGGATAGTCACGACGCAAGGTCGCCAGCTCAGGAGGATTCTCCCGCGTGTCGGCCACGGCAAAGGACACGCCCCGGTTCGCCAGGAAGCGAACCAGGGACATGCCACTTTTGCCAAGCCCCACAACAATGCGGAAGCGGTCGGAGACGATCAGGGACACTCGTTCTACCTCAGTTTCAGTGTGGCAAGGCCAATGAGCACCAGAATCACGGTGATGATCCAGAAACGGACGATCACGCGTGGCTCGGGCCAGCCTTTGAGTTCAAAGTGATGGTGAATCGGCGCCATGCGGAACACGCGGCGACCGGTGAGTTTGAAAGACGCAACCTGAATGACCACTGAAAGGGTTTCCATCACGAACACGCCGCCCATGATGAACAGGACAATTTCCTGACGCACGATCACGGCCATGGTGCCGAGTGCAGCGCCCAGCGCCAGCGCACCGACGTCGCCCATGAATACCTGCGCCGGATAGGTGTTGAACCAGAGAAACCCGAGCCCCGCGCCAATCAGCGCACCAGAGAAGACAATCAGCTCGCCGGCCCCCGGTACGTAGGGAATCAGCAGGTATTCAGCAAACTTCACGTTACCCGACAGGTAGCAGAAGATGCCCAGCGCACCGCCCACCATCACCGTCGGCATGATCGCCAGACCGTCCAGGCCGTCAGTCAGGTTGACTGCGTTGCTGGAGCCGACGATCACGAAATAGGTCAGCACGATGAAACCGATACCCAACGGGATGCGCACATCCTTGAGCATCGGCACGATCAGCGTGGTTTCGGTAGCCGACGGTGCAGTCGTATAAAGGAAGATCGCTGCACAGAGGCCGAATACCGACTGCCAGAAATACTTCCAGCGGCTCGGCAGGCCACGCGAGTTCTTTTCGATCACTTTGCGGTAGTCATCGACCCAGCCGATGGCCCCGAACAGCAGTGTCACCAGCAACACAACCCAAACGTAACGATTGCTCAGGTCAGCCCACAACAGCGTACTGATACCGATGGACGAGAGGATCAGCGCGCCGCCCATGGTCGGCGTACCCGATTTGGACAAGTGCGACTGCGGACCGTCGTTGCGGACCGACTGGCCGATCTGGCGCATCTGCAAGGTGCGGATCATCCACGGGCCCAGGCACAGCGACAGCGTCAGTGCAGTGAGCACGCCAAGGATCCCGCGCAAGGACAGGTACTGAAAGACCGCGAAGCCTTTGTAGAACTGTTGTAAAAACTCGGCCAACAGCAGCAGCATTAATGTTTCTCCAGGCTAGAACCGCACAAGGCAGCCACGACGTTTTCCATCGCAGCGCTACGCGAGCCCTTGATCAATAAAGTGGTATTAGGGTCCTGCTCGGCGCCCAGCGCCGCGATCAGCTCTGCCTGACTGGCAAAGTGGTAAGCATGTTCACCAAAGGCGCTGACGGCATGAGTCATCAACGGGCCGACGGCATACAGCGCCGAGACCTTGCCAGCGGCATAGGCCCCTACGTCGCGATGGCCTTGTTCGGCCCACTCGCCCAGCTCGCCAATATCGCCCAGCACCAGCACGGTACGACCGGTAAAACCGGTAAGGATGTCGACGGCCGCGTTGATCGAGGCAGGGTTGGCGTTGTAGGTGTCATCAATGACGCGCGTGCCGTTGCTGGCGATTTGCGCAACCGCACGGCCCTTGACCGGCTGCACGTTGTTCAGGCCCGCAACAATACCTTCCAGCGTCACGCCCAGAGCGCAGGCTGCAGCCGCAGCTGCCAAAGCGTTGGCCACGTTGTGCGCGCCCAACAGATTCAACTGAACCTGGGCGACGCCGAGCGGGCTGTTCATGGTGAAGCCCGGGCAGCCGCGGGCATCACGACTGAGTTCACTGGCGTGCAGATCCGCCGCAGGGTCAGCCAGTGCGAAGGTCAGAATGTTGCGATTGCCGGCACGCTTGCGCCAGACAGGGAACGCCTTGTCTTCCAGATTCAGCACCGCAGTGCCGCTGGCATCAAGACCTTCCAGAATCTCGCCCTTGGCTTCGACAATTTTGTCCGGCCCGCCAAACTCGCCGACATGGGCGGTTCCGGCGTTGGTAATGATGGCAACGTGTGGCTTGGTCAGGCTCACGGTGAAGGCAATTTCGCCCACCCGCGATGCGCCCAGCTCGATGACCGCCGCACTGTGCTCTGGAGCCAGCTCCAGTAACGTCAATGGCACGCCCAGCTCGTTGTTCAGATTGCCACGAGTGGCCAGCACAGGTCCGCGCGTACGCAGGATGCTCGCGAGCATTTCCTTGACCGTGGTCTTGCCGCTGGAACCGGTCATCGCTGCAACCGGCTTGTCGATGAACGCATTGCGGTTCATTGCGCCCAGTTGCGCGAGCGCCTTGCGGGTATCGAGCACGACCAGTTGCGGCAGGCTTGCGCCCTGCACTTCGCGCTCGACCAAAGCACCTACCGCACCTTTGGCAGCCACCTGCTCAAGGTACTCATGGCCGTCGAAGCGCGGTCCGGTCAGGGCCACAAACAGCTGGCCCGGCTCGATGCCACGGCTGTCAGTGCTCACGCCGTCAAAGCTGCAGTCGCCAGCGACCAGACGGGCGTCAAGTGGCACGACCAGTTCGCTGAATGTCATTGGCTTAATCATTCGCAGGCCCCCATGCAGCAAGCGCCTTGGAAGCTTCTTGCAGGTCAGAGAACGGATGGCGCTGACCGTCGATTTCCTGATAGTCCTCGTGCCCTTTACCGGCCAGCACCACGACATCATCGGCACTGGCGCTGGCAATCAGCTCGGCAATGGCCTGGCCGCGACCTTCGATGAAGCGCACCTTGTCGACAGCAGTGAAGCCAGGGCGAATATCGTCAAAAATACTGGCTGGCGATTCGGAGCGCGGGTTGTCGTCGGTGACCCACGCACCGTCGGCCAGGCGTTCGACCACTTCAGCCATCAGCGGACGCTTGCCGCGATCACGATCACCGCCGCAGCCGAACAGGCACAGCAGGCGGCCTTTGGCGTGCGGGCGCAGTGCTTCGAGGACTTTTTCCAGCGCATCCGGAGTATGCGCGTAATCGACAACCACCAGCGGCTTGTCGGCACCACCCAGACGCTGCATGCGCCCGACCGGACCTTCGAGTTTCGGCAGCACCTTGAGAATTTCGTCCAGCGCGTAATCCAGGCCCAGCAAAGCACCGACCGCAGCCAGCACGTTGCTCAGGTTGAAGCGCCCCAGCAGGCTGCTGCGCAGGAAATGCTCGCCCTGAGGCGTGACCAGCGTAGCGCGCACGCCATCGTCATCGAATTTCGCATCGCGGCAATACAGGTAGGCCGAGCTGTCCAGCTGGCTGTAGGTGATCAACCGCGACTCTTGCTTGATACCGGCCAGTTCACGACCGAAAGCATCATCCAGGTTGATTACCCGGCATTTCAGGTTGGACCATGCAAACAGCTTGGCCTTGGCGGCAGCGTACGCTTCCATGGTGCCGTGATAATCCAGGTGATCACGGGACAGATTGGTCAGCACCGCCACATCAAACGCCAGCGCCGTCGCCCGCCCTTGATCCAGCCCATGAGACGAAACTTCCATCGCCACTGCACGCGCCCCGGACTTTTTCAGATCGGTCAGCGTCGCCTGAACGGCAATCGGGTCAGGCGTGGTATGACGGCCGCTTTGCAATGCGCCGTAGAAGCCTGTGCCCAGTGTGCCGACAATGCCGCAATGCTGACCCAGTGCATCAAGCGCCTGCGCAACCAGCTGGGTGACGCTGGTCTTGCCGTTGGTGCCGGTAACACCGACCAGATTCAGACTGCGGCTCGGGTCGCCGTAGAAGCGGCCGGCAATATCGGACAACTGCGCGGCGAGCCCCTTGACCGGGATCAGCGGCACGTCGGTGATCGGCAGAACGGTCGAGCCTTCGACTTCGTACGCCACAGCCGCAGCGCCACGCTTGAGCGCGTCGGCAATATGTGCACGGCCATCGACCTTGATACCCGGTATGGCTAGAAACAGATCACCCGGACGGACATTGCGGCTGTCGAGAGTCAACTCGCGAATCAGCGCATCGCGATCGGTGTGAGCGAAAATCTTGCTCAGATTAAAGGCCATCAACCACGCCCTCCTTTGGCTGCCGGTGCTGCATTGACTTGTTCCGGTGGGGCAAGGTTGTCAGGAGTGACGTTCATCAGACGCAACGTACCGGACATGACTTTGCTGAATACCGGAGCCGAAACCAGACCACCGTAGTAACCGCCCTTGCTCGGCTCATCGATGACCACGACGATGGCATAACGCGGGTTACTCATCGGGCCGAAACCGGCGAACAGGGAGCGATAGGAGTTCTCCGCATAGCCCTTGGTGCCGATCGACGTCTTACGCGCCGTACCGCTCTTGCCGCCGACGTGATAGGACGGCACACGGGCGCGATAAACGCCGCGCGGGTCTTCGATAACCTGCTGCAACATACCCTGCAGAGTCTTGGCGGTTTTCTCGGGAATAGCCTGGGTCGATTCCGGCTCTTTATCCGTTTTCAAAATGGTCAGTGGCACGATGCGGCCGTTATTGGCCAGCGCGCCATAGGCGTGTACCAGCTGCAAAGCGGTGACTGACAGACCGTAGCCATAGGACAGCGTGGCGGTTTCAGCCTTGCGCCATTCGCGGTAGTTGGGCAGGTTGCCGACGCGCTCGCCAGGGAAGCCGAGGCCGGTGTACTGACCAAAACCAACGCGTTGCATGGCACGGAAGATCGCTTCGCCGCCCACATCGAACGCGACCTTGCTCATGCCGACGTTACTGGAGTTGATCAGGATGCCGGTCAGATCGAGGATCGGGCCCTCGGTCTTGGTCACGTCACGAATAGTGTATTTGCCGATCTGCAGGGTGCCTGGATAGACCTCGACCTTGTCGGTAGGCTTCCAGCGGCCACTGTCCAGCGCTGCGGTCATGGAGATCGGCTTCATGGTCGAACCAGGTTCGAACACGTCAATGATGGCCCGGTTGCGCATGGCAGCAGGCACCATGGTGCGGCGATTGTTCGGGTTGTAGGTCGGCTGATTGACCATCGCCAGAACTTCACCGGTCTTGACGTCCATGATCACCATACTGCCTGCCTTGGCCTCGTTTTCCACGATGGCGTTGCGCAGCTCACGGGTTGCCAGGTATTGCAGGCGCAGGTCAATAGACAAAGCCAAGGTCTTTCCGGCCTTGGCATTCTTGGTCACCTGAACATCCTTGATCAGTCGGCCGCGCCGGTCCTTGATGACCTGACGCTTGCCGGGCACTCCCGCAAGCCAGTCGTCATATGCCAGCTCGACACCTTCGCGACCGTGGTCATCAAGGTCGGTAAAACCAACCATGTGCGCGGTAACATCCCCTGCCGGGTAGAAACGGCGGAACTCTTCGATGCCGTAAACGCCAGGGACTTTCAGATCCAGCGCTGCCTGACCCTGCTCCGGCGTCATGCCACGAACGAGGTAGATGAATTCCTTGGTGGATTGCGATTCCAGGCGATCAGTCAACGCTTTCAGATCCTGCCCGGTAGCCGCTGCGAGCATCGGCCACTTGGACTTGTCCTGCTGCATTTCGCGCGGGTTGGCCCACAGCGTCGTCACCGGAGTACTGACGGCAAGCGGCTCGCCATTGCGGTCGGTGATCAGGCCACGGTGAGCCGGAATCGGGATATGCCGCAGGCTGCGGGCATCGCCCTGCTCCTTGAGAAAGGTGTGGTCGATAACCTGCAGGTCAACGATGCGCCAGCAAATGGCGAGCACGAGGGACACCAGCAGCCCCACGACCACGCGAAAACGCCACGGATAAAGCGCGCCTTCAAGTTTCATCATGGCGCCACCATCCGCACTTCGGCAGCGCTTGGAATGCGCATTTTCAGCTGTTCGGTGGCCAGATTCTCGATGCGGCTATGTGCAGTCCAGGTGCTCTGCTCAAGAATCAGCCGGCCCCACTCTGCCTGCGCCTTGTCGCGCACGCTCATTTCCGAATACAGCGAGTTGAGCAGTTGACGATTCCAATGTGCGCTATAGGAAACGCCAATCGCTGAAATCAGGACAGCAATGAACAGCAGCAGCATAATGAAGCTGCCGCCGGGCAAAGGCTTCAGAAACAGACGGCTCACCTGAGCTTCTCCGCTACACGCATGACAGCACTGCGCGAACGCGGGTTGGCTTTGGTTTCGGTATCCGAGGCGAATTGAGCCTTACCGTGAATTTTGATTTTCGGTTCAAACGGCTTGAACTGGATCGGCAGATTGCGTGGCATGTTGTCGGCTTCGCCCTTGGCGAGCTTGCGCATGAACAGCTTGACGATGCGGTCTTCCAGCGAGTGAAAACTGATGACGACGAGGCGACCACCAACTTCAAGGGCATCCAGCGCGGCTTCGAGACCGGCTTCCAGATCGCCCAGCTCGTTGTTCACGTGAATACGCAGGCCCTGAAAGGCACGCGTTGCAGGATTCTTGCCCTTTTCCCAGGCAGGGTTGGCGACCTTGAGCACTTCTGCCAGATCAGCAGTACGCTCGAAAGGCTGGACTTCACGGCGCGCGACGACCGCATTGGCCATGCGTTTGGCAAATCGCTCTTCGCCGTATTCCTTGAATACGCGGGCAATTTCTTCAGCGGGCGCAGTCGCAATGAACTCGGCAGCGCTCACGCCACGGGTTGGGTCCATACGCATGTCCAGCGGGCCGTCGTTCATGAAGCTGAAACCGCGCTCGGGGTCATCCAGCTGCGGGGACGACACGCCCAGATCCAGCAAAATGCCACTGACCTTGCCCGCCAAACCGCGTTCCTGAGCCTCGGATCCCAATTCGGCAAAGCTGCGCTGCACAATGACAAAGCGGCCGTCTTCGGCCGCTAGCGCTTGCCCTGTGGCAATCGCTTGAGGGTCCTTGTCGAACCCCAGAAGCCGACCATCAGGACCAAGCTGGCTCAATATCAGACGACTATGCCCGCCACGTCCGAACGTGCCGTCCAGATAGCAGCCATCGGCACGCACCGCGAGAGCCTCCACGGCTTCTTCAAGCAGCACGGTGATGTGGGTAAAGCCGCTGTTCATAGTCACAGGATCAAATCACGTAATTCGTCGGGCATAGCGCCAGGTTTTTGAATGGCAGCCAGGTCAGCATCAGCAAGAGCATTCCAGGCGTCCTCGTCCCACAGTTGAAACTTGTTGAGTTGGCCCACCAGCATTACGCGCTTATCCAGCCTGGCGTATTCGCGCAAGCGTGGCGGCACCAGAAAACGCCCGCTGCCATCGAGTTCCAGATCGACAGCATTACCAATCAAAAGCCTTTGCAGACGACGGTTCTCTTCACGAAACGTCGCCAGATCACGAAGTTTTGCCTCTATCAGCTCCCATTCGGAAAGCGGATACAGGCAAAGACAGGGATCAACGGCATCAATGGTCACGATAAGTTGCCCGGCACTACGCGAATCCAACTCGTCACGGTACCGGCTCGGCATAGCGAGACGGCCCTTGGCATCGAGATTGATCGCGTTGGCACCACGGAACACAGGCGCATTCTCCGAATATTAGCTTTTTGCGCTGAAAAAACCCACTTCGTGCCACTTTCTGCCACTTGTGCACACTATAGGAACGCGCCCACCACACCGTCAAGGCACGGTCTTAAGGAAAACCCTTACATTTCGGAGATTTAGGAGAGGTATTGGGTATAAAAGGGTAATTTTACGAAGGCTCTGACAGATAAATCCCACATCACTCAAATCGTTGCGATTCAAAGTTAATGTGATTTATGAGCTGTAAGATTTTTTTGGTATTACGAGAGGGTTTTGCTGCTTGAAACGAAGGGTTGGAAAAAGGTGGAGAGTCGATCTGTAAGCCGGGTTCTGTCGAGAACAGTCATTCCTCTACGACGGCCATCACTGGACGTCTTTAGCAACCTACCCGGTTCCAGCGCGGGCCACGCCTAGGAACCCTATTTGGTCTTGCTCCGAGTGGGGTTTACCTTGCCACGAACTGTTACCAGACGTGCGGTGCGCTCTTACCGCACCTTTTCACCCTTACCGGCACCGAAGTGCTTAGGCGGTTATTTTCTGTGGCACTTTCCGTAGGCTCACGCCTCCCAGGCGTTACCTGGCACTCCGCCCTATGGAGCCCGGACTTTCCTCCCCCCCCTGTTGCGGAACAACAAGAGGCAGCGACTGTCCAATCGACTCTCCGCCGCCAAGGTTAGCGGCACATGCCTTCAAGAACAAGCTTTAATAGCACGTGGGGTGCGCTTGTCCCCGTTATCCACCCCTTTTGAAGGCAACCCATCATTCCTTCTGTTTCTCCAGCGCCACCTGATAAAGCAGGTTCTTGCGCACGCCGGTTATTTCGGCTGCCAAGGCTGCGGCGCGCTTGAGAGGCATCTCCGCAAGCAGTAAATCCAGTATGCGGCGCGCCTCCTCACCAATGACATCCTCGTCCTCGGGCGGTGTCCAGCCGGCTATCAGCACAACGCATTCGCCACGCTGCTGATTACTGTCGGCCTCGACAAAAGCCCGCAGCTCACCCAAAGGCAGACCCTTGAGCGTTTCAAAAGTTTTGGTTATTTCACGTGCCAGCAAGGCCTGACGGTCGGCACCAAAGACTTGCTCCATGTCTTGCAGACACTCAAGAATCCGGTGCGGAGCTTCATAATAAATAAGCGTGCGCGGCTCTTCCTTTACTCGCTCGAGTTTTGCCTTGCGCCCTGCTGCCTTGGCAGGAAGAAAGCCCTCGAAAATGAATCGGTCCGAAGGCAGCCCGGCCGCAGAAAGAGCGGCAATCAGGGCACAAGCGCCCGGCACAGGGACAACCGGCACACCCGCAGCACGCGCCTGGCGCACCAGGTGATAACCGGGATCAGAGATCAGCGGCGTGCCTGCGTCGGAAATCAGCGCCACATCGTCGCCAGCCAGCAGACGCGTTATGAACCGACTACCCTCATCACGTTCGTTATGCTCGTGACAGGCGGCCAGCGGAGTGGATATCCCGAAGTGCTGCATCAGCCGTGCAGAATGGCGCGTGTCTTCAGCCGCAATCAGCGCGACCTCACGCAACACCTTCAATGCCCGCACGCTCATGTCGTCCAGATTGCCGATAGGAGTCGCCACTACATAAAGCGAGCCCGGAGTGGAATTCGAAACAACCGGAACAGTCAAAACGCAAACCTCACAGGTTAAAGCTGATACTTGGAAAGAATGCATTGTACAGGCTGAAGCACGGCCGAGCGGTTCGCGCATCAGGGATGCCGATAAAAAAGGAATAAATACATGATCAAGGCCGGACACAACACAACGCAGCCCCCTCGAATTGAACGATTTGGCCGCCAGATGACCCTAACGCGACCAATATCACGGCTTTAAACACCTTCGACATCGCACCCCGGCCAGCGCTTGGGTACAATTCCCCGTTAATTCGCTCGAGTTTCAGGAACATACCAATGATCGCTTGTCTGCGGCTGCTCTCTGCCCTCTGCCTCGCTGCCCTTCTCGCAGCCTGTGCCAGCTCGCCCTCGTCCAGTCTTGGCGAGCTGCCTCGAACCCCTGACGCCAGCATCGAGCAGTTGCTTGATCAGGCCGCCACAGCCAAAACACCCGAGCAGGCTGCTACGCTGCGCTTGAGTGCGGCCGACCTGGCCGCCCGCCAGAATGACGCAGGACGCGCTGCGCAGATTCTCGGACAGGTGCAAATCGATCAACTCAAGCCTGGACTGCAGGTTTTCGCCAGCACATTGTCCGCAGAGCTGGCGATGGGCCGCAATCAGCCCAAGGCAGCACTGACCGCACTGAACCACCCGAGCATGCAACGCCTGGGCGAACTGTCGGTCGAGCAGCAGGTTCGCACCCACACGGTCAAGGCGCGCGCCCTGGAGGCCGATGGCCAGGCCCTGGCGGCCGTCAATGAGCGAGTATTCGCCGGCCCTCTGCTGCAAGGTGCAGAAGCCAGCGCCAACAATGATGCAATCTGGACGCTGGTGTCCGCTCTGCCGGCCGAGCAACTGCAAAGTACAGCCAGCGGCGATATGGGCGATTGGCTGAACCTGGCCCGCTCGATCAAAGGCGCAGGCACACTTGAGCAGCAACAGGCAGCCATCGACAACTGGAAAGCCCAGAACCCGAAACACCCTGCAGCACTGCAACTGCCTACCGCACTCGCCCAACTGCGCGCCCTGACCAGCGAGCCGATTACCAAAATCGCTCTGCTGCTGCCGCAGGATGGCCAGCTGGCCGCAGTTGCCAAAGCGTTGCGCGAAGGCTTCATGGCCGCGCACTTCCAGGCACAACAAGCAGGACAGAATCCACCCGCTATCCAGGTGTTCGACAGCTCGCGCGTTACCTCGATGGACGAGTTCTACCGTCAGGCTCAGGCCGCTGGCGTACAGCTGGTCGTCGGTCCGCTGGAAAAGAACCTCGTCAAACAGTTGAACAGCCGCCAGCAGCTCCCGATCACTACACTGGCGCTGAACTACAGCGACACCAGCAACGAAGGCCCCGCTCAGCTGTACCAGTTCGGCCTGGCTGCCGAAGACGAAGCCCGCGAAGTTGCACGTCGCGCCTGGGCCGATGGCAAGCGCAGCGCTGTAGCAATGGTGCCGAAAGGCGAATGGGGCGACCGCGTTCTGGATGCCTTCCGCAAGAGCTGGCAGGCCAAGGGCGGTACGCTGATCGCAGCCGAGCACGTCGACCAGCCTGTAGAACTGGCACAGCAGGTCGCCGATCTGTTCCAGTTGCGCAACAGCGAAGGTCGCGCCCAGCGTCTGCAGAGCACTGCCGGTACTCAGGTAGCCGCGCAGCCAAGCCGTCGCCAGGACATTGACTTCATGTTCCTCGCCGCCACGCCGCAACAGGCGCAGCAGATCAAGCCAACCATGGTTTTCCAGTACGCAGGCGATGTTCCGGTCTACGCCACCTCGCACCTATTCACCAACAGCAACGATCATGCGCAGTACATGGACCTCAACGGTGTGCGCTTCTGCGAGACGCCTTGGCTGCTGAACGCTGAAGACCCGCTGCGCCAGCAGGTGACCGCGCAATGGCCACAAGCTGCAGGCAGCCTTGGTCGCCTGTACGCAATGGGCATCGACGCCTACCGTCTGGCCCCACGCCTTGCGCAACTCAAGGCTATGCCTGACAGCCGCATCGATGGCCTGTCGGGTAGCCTGAGCATCAACCCTGGCCGTCGCGTCGAGCGTCAGTTGCCATGGGCGGAGTTCGTCGACGGCAAGATCCAGCGTCTGCCGGACACAGCGCCTTGATACCACGCAGCAGCCGCCAACAGGCAGGGCGCGAGGCTGAAGCCTTCGCCCTGCAGTTTTTGCAACAACAGGGGCTGCACCTGATTGAACAAAACTGGTTATGCAAACGCGGCGAGCTTGATCTAGTCATGCTTGACGGCGATACAGTAGTATTCGTCGAAGTTCGCTACCGGCGCCACTCAGGCTGGGGTGGAGCCATGGAAAGCGTTGATTTTCGCAAGCAGGCAAAACTTGTCACTGCCGCACAGCTTTTTCTGCAGCAAGCAACAGACTGGGCCAGTCACCCCTGTCGTTTCGACGTGATCGCCATTGAAGGCCAGCCTGGCAACACTGCACCGCTGAACTGGATCAAGAGTGCTTTTGACAGCTGACCTGCGCATGGGCACAGCAGCCCTGCCGTGTTAATGAACTGCAATAGCTTCTACGCTCATCGATTTCGCTATTTGTTTTGCCGGCTGCACACCTTGTGTGCCGGATAGCTCCCGGGAGAACCCGGCGCATCCGTCCCGCCGCCGTACGCTCTAATTAAGGTCACATTGATGGACATGCAATCCCGAATTCGCCGGCTGTTCCAGGCCAGCATCGAAACCAAGCAACAGTCGATGGAAGTCCTTGCACCCTATATCGAGCAAGCCAGTCAGGTCATGGTCAATGCCCTGCTCAACGAGGGCAAGATGCTCGCGTGCGGCAACGGCGGGTCGGCTGGCGATGCACAGCACTTCTCCTCGGAACTGCTCAACCGTTTCGAGCGCGAGCGGCCGAGCCTGCCAGCCATCGCCCTGACAACCGACAGCTCTACGATTACCTCGATTGCCAACGATTACAGCTACAACGAAATCTTTTCCAAGCAGATCCGCGCACTGGGCCAGCCAGGTGATGTGCTGCTGGCCATTTCCACCAGCGGTAACTCGGCAAATATTATTCAGGCCATCCAGGCCGCACATGATCGCGAAATGATTGTCGTAGCATTGACGGGACGCGACGGTGGCGGCATGGCTTCCCTGCTATTGCCCGAGGACGTGGAGATCCGCGTACCTGCCAATGTCACGGCACGCATACAAGAAGTCCATCTGCTGGCGATCCATTGCCTTTGCGATTTGATCGACAGCCAACTGTTCGGGAGTGAAGAATGACCCCTAATCGTCTCAGCCTACTGGTTCTGACACTGTGCCTCAGCATCACCGGATGCAGTTCGGTGATCACGGCCACTCGCGAAAAACCGATCGAAGACGATCGCGGCACCCGCACCTTCGGCAGCAAGATCGACGATTCACTGATCGAGACCAAGGCAGCCGTCAACATCTCCAAAGCCAACCCTGATCTCGCAGAAGGCTCACACATCGTTGTGACCAGCTTCAACGGCATCGTGCTGCTGGCTGGCCAGACACCCCGCGCCGACCTCAAGGCAATTGCCGAACAGGCCGCCAGCTCGGTCCAGCGCGTCAAGAAGGTCAACAACGAGCTGCAGGTCATGGCGCCCTCTTCGCTGCTGGCGCGTAACAACGATGCCTGGCTGACCACCAAGATCAAAAGCCAGATGATTGCCGACGCATCCATCCCCGGCTCACGCATCAAGGTGGTGACCGAGAACGGTATTGTGTTCCTGCTGGGCCTGGTGACCCAGGACGAAGCCAATCGCGCCACCAACCTGGTACAGGGCGTTTCCGGCGTGCAGAAGATCGTCAAACTGTTTGAGTACATCGACTGACGGGTAACCGGCAGGCGAAAAAAAAGGCGATCCGGAGATCGCCTTTTTTATTGCGCATTTTTTACTTCACGACCTTCAGACTCGGCCGGCCACTCGGGCGCGGTGGCTCGCTGTCGGGCGGGGTATCATCTTCGATCTCGATTTCCTCACCCTCATCCATGGAAGGCTCCAGATCGAAAACCATACCCTGACCGTTCTCACGGGCATAAATACCCAGGATGGCAGCTACAGGCACGTAAAGCGTATGCGGCACACCGCCGAAGCGGCCTTCGAAGCTGACAGCTTCGTTATCCATATGCAGATGACGCACCGCACTTGGCGAAACATTCAGGACAATCTGCCCGTCATTGGCAAACCCTTGCGGGACCTGCACCGAGGGGTAATCCGCATTGACCAGCACGTGCGGGGTGCAATCGTTATCGACGATCCACTCATAGAGAGCGCGAACAAGATAAGGGCGACTGGAGTTCATTAACGGCTCCTTAAGCCTTAGCGCATTTCACGTTCGGCAGCAGACAGACTCGTCTGAAAAGCCTCACGCGCAAATTGGCGCTCCATGTAATCAAGCAACGGCTTGGCAGGCCGTGGCAATTCAATACCCAAAATTGGCAAACGCCAGAGTATGGGGAGTAGACAGCAGTCAACAAGACTTAGCTCGTCGCTCATGAAAAAAGCTTTTTCCGCAAACAACGGTGAAACCCCGGTCAGACTTTCACGAAGCTCCTTGCGCGCCTGAACACGAGCAGGCTCTTTGCTGCGCGTATCGAGGATCAGGTCCACAAGACCACACCAGTCTCGCTGAATGCGATGGATCAGCAGACGGCTGTTGGCGCGAGCCACGGGATAGACAGGCAACAAGGGCGGATGCGGATAGCGCTCATCCAGGTATTCCATCACCACCGTCGACTCGTACAACGCCAGGTCACGATCAACGAGAGTCGGCAAGCTGCCATACGGATTTACTTCAATCAGCTGCGGCGGATGACGACCTGCCACAACCTCAATGATTTCGGCGCTGACACCCTTCTCGGCGAGCACAATACGCACACGATGAGAATAGTGGTCGGCGGGGTCGGAGTAGCAGGCCAACCGGTTGGTCACGCCCATGGCGATCCTCCTCGCTTGTTAAAATTTATCGGACAGACGAACGAACACGCCTTAAGGGCGCATCCGATAATGAACGCAACAGGACAGGTGTTCGTCGCGGGCCACAAGATAGCTCATTTACGCGATGTAAATTCTGTAATCTTCGCCGACAGGCTTATAAATCTCGCAATATCGACGTGACACGCCCAGCTTGAAAACACCTCAACCGCAAGAATCACGCCCATAAAAAAACGCCCAGCCCCGCGAGGGGATGGACGTTCTTTCTTTGAACGAAGAACGAATTAACGCTTCGAGTACTGCGGACGCTTACGCGCTTTACGCAGACCGACTTTCTTACGTTCAACTTCACGAGCATCGCGAGTCACGAAGCCTGCTTTACGCAGAGCGCCACGCAGAGTCTCGTCGTATTGCATCAGAGCGCGAGTGATACCGTGGCGGATTGCGCCAGCCTGACCACTTACACCGCCACCGATAACGGTGACGTAGATGTCGAACTTTTCAACTGTCTCGGTCAGTTCCAGCGGCTGACGAACTACCATGCGGGCAGTTTCGCGACCGAAGAAATTGTCCAGGGAGCGGTTGTTGATCGAGATGTTACCAGTACCCGGACGCAGGAAAACGCGAGCGGTTGCGGTCTTGCGACGGCCAGTGCCGTAATTTTGAGTCGCCGACATAATGAACTATTCCGTTAAAACTTCAGTTCTTGGGGCTGCTGAGCAGTATGAGGGTGTACAGCGCCCGCATAGACTTTCAGCTTACGATACATGTCGCGACCCAGCGGGTTCTTAGGCAGCATGCCTTTGACCGCGGTCTCGATCACGCGCTCAGGAGCTTTGGCGATCAGCTTTTCGAAGTTGATCGACTTGATCCCGCCCGGAAAACCGGAGTGTGAGTAGTAGATCTTGTCGGTGGTTTTGGCACCAGTAACGCGGATCTGCTCGGCATTGATCACGACGATGTAGTCGCCGGTATCAACGTGCGGAGTGTATTCCGGTTTGTGCTTGCCACGCAGACGGCTCGCGATTTCGGTGGCCAGACGACCCAGGGTCTGACCAGCAGCGTCGACGACGAACCAGTCGCGCTTAACTGTTTCCGGTTTAGCAGTAAAAGTTTTCATTCTTTATAGCCTCAGGGGCCGCCCTGAAAATTAGACGGCGGATCTTACTGAATAGTGCGTACTTTGACAAGTCAAAGGCAGCCGGAAACAGACGCTATCGGGGGCTCGGGTCAGCGCGTCCGTTATACGGCAAGATTCTTCGGCAGACGGCGCATCACTTCCACTGCAAAGAGCTGGCGGATTATACAGACTGTAAAAATAACCTCAACCGGATTTTTTGTTCACATTCTGTTTATTGCCTGCGGGGCGTGGATTGGCGGATATTTACCCGCTTAGCACAAAGCCATCATGCACACCTCTCGCAGAGATACTGGCATGAGGAGGCTGGACACACCTGACAAAAAATAAGACGATCCAGCCGTTGCTTGACCATTTACCCATATAAGAATAACGATTATGCCGATCCAACACGCCACTCTGCTGCGCCGCGTAAGCATTCTGACCACCGACAAGATGTTTGCCTCGACGGTCATGCAGGCCAAGGACTTCTTCCACCTGGCCAGCCTGCGCTACAGCAAACAACTGGGCCAGGGCCTGGTGCCCGCTTTCGAAACCCGCCTCGTCAGCCCGGACGGACTCTCCGTCAGCAGCTTCAGCGACGTCACACTGCCGGTCGACGGCGCGCTTTGCCAAAGCGACATCATCGTTATCCCGGCCTTTTGGGATGATTTTGAAACCCTGTGCGAACGCTACCCGCAGATTCTGCCCTGGCTGCGTGAGCAGCATGCCAACGGTGCCGTACTCTGCGCCGAGGCCACCGGGGTCTATTGGCTTGCCGAGGCAGGATTGCTCGACGGCAAGGAAGCGACTACCTACTGGCGCTTCTTCAGTGCATTTGCCGAACGCTACCCCAAGGTGCTGCTCAATCAGGAAAAGCACCTGACTGACGCCGATAACGTGTACTGCGCAGGGGGCACGACGTCAGCGTGCGACCTCTACATCTACCTGATCGAGCGGTTCTGCGGGGCCAACGTCGCCCAGGCCGTGGCCCGCGATATTCTTTACGAAGTGCGCCGCACCTACTCACCGGGCCGGATCGGCTTTGGCGGGCAGAAACTGCATCAGGACGTGGTCATCCTGCAGATTCAGCACTGGCTGGAAGAGCACTTTGCCGACAAGTTCCGCTTTGAAGATGTGGCCCGCGAGCACGGCATGAGCATTCGCAATTTCATGCGCCGCTTTCAGACCGCAACCGGCGACAAGCCGCTGCATTACCTGCAACGGCTGCGGATCGAAACGGCAAAGGGATTGCTGTCAGGGTCTCGCAAAAGCATCAAGACCATCAGCTACGAGGTGGGCTATGACGACGCCAGCTTCTTCGCCCGGCTGTTTCGCCAACACACCGAGCTGTCGCCCAACCAGTACCGGCAGCAGTTCGAGAGCCAAAAGGAAAAGCTGTGAGCTGCAAGCTGCGGCATGGGCGAGTTTCAAGCGTGTAGCTTGAAACTCGCCGCTTGCAGTCGCTGCTAGGGCTTGTGCGCCCGCGAGAGGAATTCGTGGGATTGCATTTCCAGCAGACGGCTCAGGGTGCGTTGAAACTCGAACATCAACCGGCCACCGGTGTACAGGTCCTTCAACTCAACCTCGGCTGAAATGATCAGCTTGACGTTGCGATCGTAGAACTCGTCGACCATGTTGATAAAACGCCGGGCGATGTCATCGGTAGAAACGTCCATCTGCTCGACGCCGCTGATCAGCACGGCATGAAAGATCTTGCCCAGCTCGATGTAGTCGTTCTGGCTGCGTGGCCCGTCGCACAGTTCGCGGAAGTCGAACCAGGCCACATCATCACAGGTACGCAGGGCGCGGATCTCGCGGTTTTCGATCATCATCACATCGTTTTCGATGGTTTCTGCGCAATCCGGGGTCAGGGCCTTGAAGCTTTTACGCAGGCTTTCCTGCGCAACTTCGTTGAGCGGGAAGTGAAACAGCTCAGCCTGTTCCAGGTGACGCAGACGGTAGTCGACGCCGCTGTCGACGTTGACGATGTCGGTGTTCTGCTTGATCAGCGCAATTGCAGGCAGGAAGCGCGCACGCTGCAGACCGTCCTTGTACAGGCCGTCTGGAACGATGTTGGAGGTTGCCACCAGCGTTACGCCATTTTTGAACAGCTCTTCCATCAGCGTGCCCAGGATCATGGCATCGGTGATGTCGGAAACAAAGAACTCGTCGAAACAGATAACCCGTGCCTCGTCGGAAAAACGCTTGGCGATGATCGTCAGCGGATTTCGCTCGCCCTTGAGGGTCTTCATCTCTTCGTGCACGCGCTTCATGAAGCGGTGGAAGTGTGTACGGACCTTGTCCTGAAACGGCAGCGCGTCAAAGAACGTGTCGACCAGATAGGTCTTGCCACGGCCTACGCCACCCCAGAAGTACAACCCCTTGACCAGGGTCGGCTCTTTCTTGCCGAACAGCTTGCCGAACAGACCGGGCTTGCTGTCGTGAGCGGCAACCAGATCGTCATACAGGCGCTGCAAATGGCGCACAGCGTTTTCCTGCGCGGCATCGTGAAAGAAGTCCGGGCGTTTCAGATCAGATTGATATCGTTCTAGGGGCGTCATAATTCGTTAGCAAGGCAACAAAAACGGGTCGTCACTGTAGCGACGACCCCGGGGATTGGCAATCAGTCCTGTTGAGGAGCAAGTGCCAGCTTAAGGGTTTGAATCGCGTTGTCGCGCGCAGTGGCATCGGCGAACACCGGGCTATCAGCCACACACTCACCGTCCAGCCACAGCGTGAAGCCATTGGTTTCACTGCGCAGATCCAGCTCACCGCCCTGCTGCAACTGCTTGCTGGCGATACCGGCTGCCTTGCCGTCGGCAAAATTGCGCGACAACAGCAGTTGCTCGCCATCGGCGGCCAGCAGGCGGAAACGGAAGCTGCCGTCGTCTTCACGGAAGCTGACGAAACGAGCGCCCTTGCTGGCCTTTTTCTTGCCGGTGTCGGCGTTTTGCACTGTGGCGCGGAACGAGCGCAGACCCACCGCCTCACGCAGTTCCTCCAGAAACGGCGTGGCAACCCGACGTGCCTTCTGCGCGCCGGCGAGCAGGATATCTTCGAGATCGGCAGGACGCTCGATCAGCCCCAGATATTTTTCACGGGGCTCGCTCAATTGCGCATCCAGCAAAGCGAACAGACGGTTCTTCGCTTCACCCCAGCCCAACCCCTGCAAAAGGTCGGAACGGAATTCAGCGCACTGCTCTGCCGTCGAGAAGGCTTGATACAGGGTGAACAGGTGCGAGGTATCCGGATCCTTCGCTTCACCCGGCGCACGCGAGTCGGTGACGATGCGTGATATAGCGCTTTTCATTTCCTTGGCACTGCTGAACAACGGGATGGTGTTGTCGTAGCTTTTAGACATCTTGCGCCCGTCCAGACCGGGCAGCGTGGCGACGCTCTCTTCGATCAAGGCCTCGGGCATGACAAAGAATTCCTTGCCATTGCCAAACAGGTGGTTGAACCGCTGGCCGATGTCGCGGGCCATTTCAACGTGCTGGATCTGGTCGCGACCCACCGGAACCTGATGCGCATTGAACATCAGAATGTCGGCGGCCATCAGCACCGGGTAGCTGTACAGCCCCATGGTGATGCCTGCATCCGGGTCCTCGCCACCTTCGACGTTCTTGTCCACCGATGCCTTGTAGGCGTGCGCGCGGTTAAGCAGGCCCTTGGCAGCCACACAGGTGAGCAGCCAGGTCAGTTCAGGGATCTCCGGAATGTCCGACTGGCGATAGAAGGTCACACGATCAACGTCCAGGCCAGCTGCCAGCCAGGTCGCAGCGATTTCCAGACGCGAACGCTGAATGCGCAGCGGGTCATCGCATTTGATCAACGCGTGGTAGTCGGCCAGAAAGTAGAACGAGTCGAAATCGCTCTGACGGCTGGCGACAATGGCCGGGCGAATCGCGCCCGCGTAGTTACCCAGATGGGGAGTGCCGGTGGTCGTGATACCGGTCAGGATACGAGTGGTCATGGCAGGTCGCTTATCTAAAGGATGCAATACGGGCTGCAATCAGTTGGAAAGTCGCGGCAGAAGCAGATCTTTCAGATCGGTCAGCTTGCCGTGAAAAAAGTGTCCGCATTCTGCCACTTTCAGCAGCTCATGGGGGCGTTGCAGCGCGGCCGACCATGCATAGACCGTTTCGGGATCGATCACTTCATCGTCTTCTGGCTGAATGATCGTCAGCGGGCAGGCTCGCGGCAAGACGCTTTGATCCTTGAGCCGCGAGGCCGCTGCAGCAATCAGAAACAAATGCGTCAGTTTTTCACCCTGCCCTTCAAGACGACCGCCCAGGTTGGCGGCAACGTAGCCACCGAAAGAAAAACCGAACAGAGTCATGGGCAGATCAGGATGTTGCGCGCGCAGCCATTGCGCGGCAGCCTGGGCATCATCGATCTCGCCTGGCCCGGCGACCGATGTACCGGCACTGGCACCGACACCGCGATAATTGAAGCGTAAGGTGATCAGACCTTGATCCCTTGCGGTACGCTGCAACGTCGAGACGACTTTATTGAGCATCGTTCCGCCCTGTATCGGGTTAGGATGGCAGATCAGTGCAACGCCTCGGGCGTCGGGTATATCCTGATACAGCGCTTCGAGCTGGCCTTCTGGGCCATCGATAAATAATGGGGTTTCACGCATGAGCAAAACAGAACTCCGTGACCTCGAAATGGGTCGACTCGTCTAGCTGATTGTCTGCGGCTTGCATATCAACGATACGTCGCGGGTATACAGCGCAGGTTCCAGCCGTTAACGTAAAGCAAAGCCGTTTATAGAGGAAGGACTCGTGGAACACTCGCTCTTAGTCTGGTTGTTGCCGACGCTCGCCCTGGTGGCCGGTGTCGTCATTGGTTTTCTGGTAGCACGCCTGCTGCCCAACACCGTTCCGAACAGCACCCAGCGCCAGCTGGACAACATTCAGGAGCGCTTCGACACCTATCAGAACGAGGTAGTCACGCACTTCAACAGCACGGCCAATCTGGTACAGAAGCTTTCGCAGAGCTATCAGGATGTTCAGGAACACCTTGCCGAGGGTGCCAATCGTCTGGCTCTCGACGAGCTGACCCGCCAACGCTTGCTGGCCGCCCTGCACCCTGAGGCCAATCATGCGCACCGCGATCATCGCGACCGCCTGACTCCTCCGCGCGACACCGAGACACCCAAGGACTACGCCCCCAAGGCGCCCAACACGCCTGGAATGCTGGATGAGCATTACGGCCTGAAAAGGTAAGGATTCACAGCGACACAAAAGCCCGCTGGCGAGAAAATCTCCAGCGGGCTTTTTTGTGCCCTACCCCTTCGCGAGCAATGCGGATCGCCGCCCCGGTCGCTCCCACAAGATCGTGCGTGCGCACCATTGTGGGAGCGAGCTTGCTCGCGAAAGGCCAATGCAGGGCGCTGAAGACCATTGGTCTCTCACGCCTGCATTCGTATCAGATCGCGCCGCGACTGCGCAGCAGATCCAGCACCTGTTTAACGCTTTCTTCCAGGTTGAGTGTCTGCGTGTCGATCACCAGATCGGCATTCAGCGGCACGTCATACGGGAAGGACTCGCCAGGAATGTTGTCGCCATCAGCGGCATACAGGCCTTGCGGGTCACGCTCGCGGCAGACCGCTGGCGACGCCTGAACATAGACGGTCAGCAGACGATCCTTGCCGATCAGCGCCTTGGCGCGCTCACGGCCCTCGGCATCCGGCGCAACAAAGGCAGCCAGGGTCAGCAGGCCCGCTTCGTTGAACTGGCGCGCCACGTGGGCGGCACGGCTCCAGTTCTCGGTACGCCCGGCACGGTCCTGTGGCAAGCCCTTGTTCAGGTCATGACGCAGGTTCTGACCATCCAGCACATAGACCGCACGGCCCATGTCGAACAGCTTGCGCTCGACTGCGTACGCCAACGTACTTTTACCTGCGCCGGACAGGCCGCTGAACAATACGGTGGCCGGTTGCTGGCCGAAACGCTGCGCACGCTCTTCAGTAGAGACGTGGGCCAGCTCGCCATGATGCAGCGAACCACCGCCTGAAACCGGCTTGGCAATGATCATGCCCGCAGCAACAGTGCCATTGGTCAGACGATCGATGACGATGAACGAGCCAGTGGTGGGGTTTCTGTCATAGCCGTCCAGCGCGATGGGCGCATCAAGGCTGACTTTGACGCGGCCGATCTCGTTCAACTGCAACGAGCTGGCAGGGCCTTCCTGCAGCGTGTTCACATCGACCCGATGAGTAATGCTGGCAATAGAGCCCGGCACATAGCTGGTAGCGCGCTTGATGTCGTATTTCTTGCCCGGCAGCATGGGCTCTTCGGCCATCCACACCAGCATGGCGTCGAACGCATCGCTGACCTGCGGGACGTTGTCGGCATGCACCAGCAGATCACCGCGGGAAATGTCGATCTCGTCTTCCATGGTCAGCGTCACGGCCTGACCCGGACCAGCCTGCTCCAGCTCGCCTTCAAAAGTGACGATGGACTTCACGCGACTGCTCTTGCCCGATGGCAACACGACGATCTCGTCGCCCTTGTGGACGATGCCGCTGGCCAGTGTGCCAGCAAAACCGCGAAAGTTCAGGTTCGGACGGTTGACGTACTGCACCGGGAAACGCAGGTCCGTATAGTTGCGGTCGCTGGCGATTTCGACGGTCTCGAGAATTTCCATCAGCGACTGGCCGGTGTACCAGGGCGAACGCTCGCTCTTGTTCACCACGTTGTCGCCCTTGAGCGCCGACATTGGAACAAACGCCATGGTGGTCGGCTTGAACGCGATACCCTCGGCGAACTTCAGGTAATCGGCCTTGATCGATTCGAACACGCCCTCATCGAAGCCGTTGAGGTCCATCTTGTTGATGGCCACGACGATGTGCTTGATGCCCAGCAGCGAAGCGATGTAGCTGTGACGACGGGTCTGGGTCTGCACGCCATAGCGCGCGTCCACCAGAATGATCGCCAGGTCACAGGTCGAAGCGCCAGTCGCCATGTTGCGAGTGTACTGCTCATGGCCCGGCGTATCGGCAATGATGAACTTGCGCTTGGCCGTGGAGAAATAGCGATAGGCGACATCGATAGTGATGCCCTGCTCCCGCTCGGCCTGCAGACCATCCACCAGCAACGCCAGATCGACGTCATCGCCAGTGGTGCCGGACTTCTTCGAGTCACGGGTAATGGCTTCCAGGTGATCTTCGTAGATCATCTTCGAGTCATGCAGCAAACGCCCGATCAGCGTGCTCTTGCCGTCATCGACGTTGCCACAGGTAAGAAAGCGCAGCATTTCCTTGCGTTCGTGCTGGCCCAGATAGGCGAGGATGTCCTCGCTGATCAAATCAGATTGATGCGACATGTGACACCCCTTAGAAATAACCCTGACGTTTCTTTTCTTCCATCGAGCCTGCACCGTCGTGGTCAATGACCCGGCCCTGGCGTTCGGAAGTTCGCGTCAGCAGCATTTCCTGAATGATGTCGGTCAGGCTGGTCGCTTCGGACTCGACAGCGCCGGTCAGCGGATAGCAGCCCAGTGTGCGGAAACGGACCTTTTTCTTGACGATGCGCGACTTCTCTTCATCGGTGAGATGCTCGAGGATGCGCTCGTCGTCGATCATGATCAGCGTGCCGTTCTTCTCGATCACGTCGCGCTCGGCGGCGAAGTACAGCGGCACGATCGGGATGCCTTCAAGGTAGATGTACTGCCAGATGTCCAGCTCGGTCCAGTTGGAGAGCGGGAATACACGGATCGACTCGCCTTTGTTGACGTTGCCGTTGTAGACATTCCACAGCTCGGGGCGCTGGTTTTTCGGGTCCCAGCGGTGTTTGCTGTCGCGGAACGAATAAACGCGTTCCTTGGCCCGGGACTTCTCTTCGTCGCGTCGGGCACCGCCGAAAGCGGCATCGAAACCATGCTTGTCGAGCGCCTGCTTCAGGCCCTCGGTCTTCATGATGTCGGTATGTTTGGCGCTGCCGTGGGTGAAGGGGTTGATGCCCTGCGCCACGCCATCGGGATTGATGTGAGTGATCAGGTCCAGGCCCATTTCCTCGACCATCTTGTCGCGAAAACGATACATCTCCTGGAATTTCCAGCGAGTATCGACGTGCATGACCGGGAATGGCAACTTACCGGGGAAGAATGCCTTGCGCGCCAGGTGCAGCATCACGGCCGAATCCTTGCCGATCGAGTACAGCATCACCGGGTTATCGAACTCGGCGGCGACCTCGCGGATGATGTGGATGCTTTCCGCCTCCAGCTGTTTCAGATGCGTCAGTTTGTCAACCATGGCTACTCACGGATTGCGTTCGTTATGGACCGGGAAAACCCGGGGCGGCCTGCGGGCCGTATTCGAGCCGCGCACTTTAACATGCGTGATATCGCTAATCAGCGATGCAGCTAGATCGAAACGATCTATGCATATGCCCTGCCGTTTGATGGATCATATCGGGTTCGGGCAGTCGATGAAGATATGCTCGAGCGCAAAGCGTCGGGCCAGATAATCACCCAGGGCCTGAACGCCATACCGCTCGGTGGCGTGATGACCGGCCGCGATGAAGCTGATGTCGTTCTCCCGCGCGCTGTGGAATGTCTGCTCCGACGCTTCGCCACTCAGGAAAAGATCGACGCCTTCCAGCACTGCCTGATCAATGTAGTTCTGACCGCCACCGGTGCACCAGCCTACACGGCGAATCATCTGCGAGCCTTCGATGAGCAACGGCTCACGGCCCAGCGCATCCTGTACGCGACGGGCAAAATCCCGCGGGGTCATGGGTTCGGACAACGAACCGATCAAGCCGACCACTCGCGAATTTTCGGGGTCCAGCGGCCCTTCGACAGTGATATCCAGCTGACGCGCCAGCTGCACGTTATTGCCCACTTCGGGGTGCACATCCAGCGGCAGGTGATAGGCAAGCAGGCTGATGTCGTGCTTGAGCAGGGTTTTCAGGCGGCGCTGCTTCATACCGACCACACAGGGGTTTTCGCCTTTCCAGAAATAACCGTGATGGACCAGAATCAGATCAGCCTGAGCCTCTACGGCAGCGTCCAGCAATGCCTGGCTCGCCGTCACGCCGCTGACGATGCGCATCACTTGAGGCCGACCCTCGACCTGCAGGCCATTAGGGCAATAATCCTGAATCCGGGCACTGCTCAGATAGCGGTCGGCTTCTTCGACCAGGGTGCTCAGGGCAACAGCCATAAAAGACTCCTAAATATGCAGTTCAGAGCTGCGTTGTACTCGTATAATGCCCGCCATTATGGCGCACCCGTGGCAAAACTTTCTGCGCCCGCAACCATCAGGACTTGTTAAATGTTCAAGGCACTGCGTTTTTTCGGCTGGCCATTGCTGGCTGGCGTGCTTATCGCCCTGCTGATTATTCAGCGCTATCCGCAGTGGGTCGGCCTGCCGAGCATGGATGTCAATCTGCAACAGGCTCCGCAGACCACCAACGTCATGCAAGGTCCGTCGTCCTATGCCGATGCGGTCATTGCCGCAGCGCCCGCGGTGGTCAACCTCTACACCACCAAAATGGTCAACAAGGGCAACAACCCGCTTTTCGAAGACCCGCAGTTCCGGCGCTTCTTCGGCGACAACACGCCCAAGCAGAAGCGCATGGAGTCAAGCCTTGGCTCTGGCGTCATGATGAGCCCCGAAGGCTACATACTGACCAATAACCACGTCACCACCGGCGCGGACCAGATCGTGGTGGCACTGAAAGATGGCCGTGAAACTATTGCCAGAGTTATCGGCAATGACCCGGAAACCGATCTGGCAGTGCTCAAGATCGACCTGAAAAACCTTCCGGCAATCACCATCGCACGCTCTGACGGCATTCGCATCGGCGACGTTGCACTGGCCATCGGTAACCCGTTCGGGGTCGGTCAGACCGTGACCATGGGCATTATCAGTGCCACCGGACGCAATCAACTGGGCCTCAATACCTACGAAGACTTCATCCAGACCGACGCGGCCATCAACCCCGGCAACTCGGGCGGTGCACTGGTGGACGCCAGCGGCAACCTGATCGGTATCAATACCGCGATCTTTTCCAAGTCCGGCGGCTCGCAGGGCATCGGTTTTGCCATTCCGACCAAGCTGGCGATGGACGTCATGAAGTCGATCATCGAACACGGTCAGGTCATTCGTGGCTGGCTGGGCATCGAAGTTCAACCGCTGACCCAGGAACTGGCCGAGTCGTTCGGATTGAAGGACCGTCCCGGAATCGTTGTCGCGGGTATCTTCCGCGATGGACCGGCGCAGAAAGCCGGCCTGCAACTGGGTGACGTGATCCTGAGCATCAATGGCGAACCCGCTGGCGACGGTCGTCGCTCGATGAATCAGGTGGCGCGTACCAAACCCAAGGACAAGATTGCTATCGACGTGATGCGCAACGGCAAGGAAATGCGCTTGAGCGCCGAGGTCGGCCTGCGCCCGCCACCTGCACCGACACCTGCCGCAGCGCCCGAGTGATGCGCCAGTACCTGAAAGTGCGGTACAGCACAGATCTGTGACGCCGGGAATAAAGGGCGTCCGGGCTTCTGCCCGAAGGGCGTGGGGGGAGCTTGCTCGTGAAGAAAGTGTTTCAATCGATGCATTTTCGGCGCTTGTGCAGGCCCTTTCGCGAGCAAGCTCGCTCCCACAGGTCCGGAGTGTTTTCAAGCCATGCGAGACACTCACACAGGTCCGGGTTGTTTCAAGCCATGTGGATGCTCTGCGGCAGCGATGATCTTGTGGGAGCGAGCTTGCTCGCGAATACGGTGTTTCAATCGATGCATTTTCGGCGCTTGTGCAGGCCCTTTCGCGAGCAAGCTCGCTCCCACAGGTCCGGAGTGTT